>NZ_AULM01000001.1:300000-443514 GCF_000422285.1 Desulfatiglans anilini DSM 4660 | reverse complement strand
TTCTTCAACCGCGGATCGTAGCTCGGGTAGCAGCACGGAAAATACAGCACCTCCTTCTCCTCGGTAAACTCCTCCACCGAGTGGCCTTTCGCCCAGTCCGCCCGCTTCTTCCGCTCCTCGCTCAGCGGGTTGCCTTCCCCCACCAGGCTCGCGCTCACCGTCCGGACCGCCTTCACAGAGGTCGGGAACACCCCGTATTCCGTCGCCACCCGCCGCAGCGCGATCCCGGACTCGATCTGCTTGACGTCCCTCGGGCACTGCTGCGGGCATCTCCCGCACGTCGTGCAGCGCCAGATCTCGTCGCTCTCGATCTCGGTCATCCCGAACGCGGCCTGCCGCACGATCTTGCGGATGCTGAAGCTCCGCACCCGGTTCCACGGACACACCGTGTCGCACAGCCCGCACTGGAAGCATCGCTTGAATGCGTCCCCGCCGTTCGCCTTGATGACATCGATAATTTCCTTGTAATCGGCTACCGCTTCCACTGTCTTTTTCTATCCTCTTCCATTGCCGTAACGTTTCATGAGCCTTTTTTCGACATGGACATCTTGGCAACGGTTTCCATGATGGTATCCAGTCCGTATTTGTCAGCCAGCGCCTCCAACCCGATCTCGAGATCCTCCTGCGCCTCGGCCTCTTCTTCGACTTCCTCTTCCCGTTCTTCGTAGGTCAAGGCATCCACCAGACACCACTTGACGCACAAGGGTTCCTCCTCCCCTTCGCACATATCGCATTTGAGGGGGAGGCCGGAGTCGGGCTCCTTGAAGATGTCCCGGGATGGGCAGGCAGCCCGGCAGAAGGCGCACTCGTCGTATTCCTTCCCGTCGATGATATACTTGTCCCTGCCCATGCACTCCGCCGGTGCATACTCCCCGGCATACACAGGCAGGTAGATGTCCCGGATCGGCTCGCGAATCACCCGGATGCGGGACCTCGCGGGGTTGTTGCTGCTGTATTTCGGCGCGGCGTGAAAGGCCGAGCAGACCACCTCGCATGCCCGGCAGCCGTTGCATTTATCCGCGTCAACCTTGATGGTCTTGACGATTTTCTTCTTCTTCTCACCAGCCACGATTCGTTCCCTCCAGCCTATTTCGGCTCTTTCTCCGCCGAAGTCTCTTTAGAAGGAGTGCCTTCATCATCCGTCAAGATGCCCCTTTCCAGGAAATCTTTGGCGACATAATCCAATCCCAGGGCATGCAGCGTCTCTTTGGTGGGGATGCCCTCTTTGTTCCAACCCTTGTAAGCGTAGTAGGTATCCAGGAGTTTCTCTTCCAGTTCGGGGAACCTTTTCTTCCAGTGATCCTGGGGAGGTTTCTCGTCCTTCCTCCGCATTCCCCTCCGGATGTTATTCGCCCTTACGAGGGTCCGGTACCGCTTGGTGGCCTCCGTCAGTTTGGCCTCGTCCATCTCGATCCCGGCCCCGGCGGAGATGAATTTCGGGTAATTGTGGATGTGGTAGGGAGGCTTCAGCGGAAAAGAAGACAGGCCGGCGCACATGCCGAGGGCGTCGTCGATGTAATGCATCCTCTCCTGCCAATCCACGATGTCACAGCACATCTCCACGGTCGGATAGAAAGGCATCGAGTTCTCTCCTCGCAGTTCCCAGTCCAGGAAATACTGCTTGAACTTCTCGTCCGGGACCTGGATCCAGTCCTTGACGAAGGCCTCCCTTTCCTCCCTTGTCGGGAAAGGCGCCTGCGGGAATTGCCCTTCGATCTGGGTGATGTTGATCTTCTCTCCGGTGGAATACATGAGGAAGTAGATTGGGTTCAACATACCGAGCTTGAGCGGCAATTGCTCATGCTTCTTGATATTGTTGTGGGCATAGGCTTCCGCTCCCTTGCCGATCTGCTGGGCCGCCCAGTAGGTCCCGTTGGCCAGGACGTCGCCTATCCCTTCCCGGCGAACGATCCTGTCGAGCAGCCAGTAGAACCTCCCGTCGTTGTCGGAGGGCATCCCCTCCATATCCTGATCCGTCAGGATCCCAGCCTCGTAAAGCTCCATGGCGAAGGCCATCACCTGCGGGGTCGAAAACCCGTCCACCCCATACTCCGTGGCCTGCTGCGCGATCGTCAGGCCGAAATTCAAGTCGGACATGGCCGCCATGGTGTACGTCAGCTTCGAAAAGCATTTCATCATGTAGGTGGAAAGCCCCGGCACGGAAACGGTCGCCCCGCACTTCATCGGGCAGTTGTAGCAGCTGATGAGGCGCGTCCGCATGCTTTCGAGCGTTTCGGTCCACTTTTCCGCGACCTCCTCGTTCCAGAAGTCTTTTCTGCGGAGGCGGGCATTGCCCCAGGCGAAATTCTCCGTATGCCACTTCTCGTCATGAACCGCCATCTCCTGCGGCGACCCGAGGCCCTTTAAAATGGTCATCACCCCTTCGATGGGATGCTCTTCCCGCCATTTGATATAGGCCAGCACCTCGTTGCAGAGTTCGATAAACTCGGCAGGCCGCGCCACGTTGATGTCCTTGGTCCCCCGAACCGCGATGGCCTTGACGCCTTTGTCCCCCATGACGGCGCCGATCCCACCGCGGCTTGCACTCGACCGGCCCTGCTCGATGGAGGCGAAGTAGACCCTGTTCTCACCGGCCAGGCCAATGGCCGCCACCTGAACCCTCGGCTCCTTCAGTTCCTGCCGGATAATCTCGGCCGTCTCGACCGCGCCCTTCCCGCGCAGGTGCGAGGCATCCCGGATCTCCACCTTGTCGTTGTTGATGTACAGATAGACCAGATCGGGGGACTTGCCGCGCAGGATGATCTTGTCATATCCGGCATATTTCAGTTCCGGCGCCCAGAATCCCCCCATCATCGAAAACTGCATCAACCGGGTCTGGGGGGAAATCGTCGAGACGATCGTCCGGTTGCAGCCGGTGGCCGGAGTGCCGCACAAAAGACCGGCGCTGAATATGAGCAGATTATCGGGAGAAAAGGGCTCGACTTCAGGGGGAACCCTGTCCCACAAAATCTTGGCGTTCGTGCCCAGCCCCCCCAGATAGAGTTCCGTGTCTCTCGGGTCGCTTTCCACCCTTTCGATGTTTCCGCGCGACAAATCGATTTCCAGGTTGAACCCTGTCTCCGCGTACCTCATTTTTCTACCTCTTGTCCTAAACTTGCGATATGGTCGTCCGGGCCGTTTCTAAACCGCTGCTTCGCTCTGGGCAATCCCGGCCGGCCGGGATACCCCCCTTACGATGGTGAGCCGGCAACCGGACTGGTCAACACTCCATCCTGATAGACCGCCGGGGATGGCCGGCGCCGATCTACCGTCCCGCCGCACACCCCCCATCATCCCGCCAGAAAAACCGCCCGCCGATCCCTGGAGGGCAAACCCGACTTTATCTGGCTGAAAATAAAGCCCTTCTTTCCAGACCGGCCTGTCCGCCGAAAACGACTCCAGCCGGACGGATCACATCGATCCATTCCAGCGTCCGGTATATGGCGTTCATGACGGGCATTTTTTTGTTTTCGCCTTTCTTGCGGCTGCAAAAGCACCAAGGCGCACGAGGAAAAGCAACAGGTCGATCTGACAAACAATTTTGAAACGTCTTCTGAATGTAAGTCCTCAAGGGTGTGGTTACAATCTAGCCACAACATAACTACGTGTCAAGAAAAAAACGGGACGGCGGCCACTCGGAAACAACCTCAAGGGCAGGAGACGAATCGGTTTTAAGCCTGCCAGCCTTCCGCTCATGGCTCACCCCTCCCCGCGACCGCTTTCGGATGCAGGGCGTCAAGATCCGAGCCGGACAATATCGCCCTCCCTGAACCGATAGTAGCCCTTTTCCGTCATACGGATAAACGGGATGGCGGGCGTGGTAAGAACGCTCAGGGTCAGGTGAGCGAAATCCAGGCCTGTCCCCAGGAAGGTCATGATCTCTTGGAAGCGTACCAGTCGCTCGGCCAGTTCCGGCATCCTCAGTTCCGAGACATACCCCCCGGCGCGCAGGGGGATCTCCAGCTTCGGCTCCCCGTCAACGACGATGACGGTTCCCCCCTGGATCGCTATCAAACGGTTGACGGCAGCAGCCAGATCCTCGTCGTTTTCGCCGATCCCGATGATGCCCCCCGTGTCCCAGCAGAGCGTGGTGGCAACGGCTCCGCGTTTCTGGCCCCAACCCCGGACGAATCCGACAAACGCCTCACCCCGGCCGCTGATCCGCTCCATGAAGAAGACCTTGAGCAGATCGTCAGCCGGATCCGACGCCAGATACCCTGAGACCGGTCTGGGACGCGCCCTCCCTTCCCGCGCCACCAGGCCTCCAGGCTGGATGTCCAGGGTCCGCACCATCCCCTCCCGATCTGCGCAGGACTCGGGAACCGCCATGGCGGAGGGCGACACAACCGGTGCCCTGACCGTATTCATGAGTCTGTCAGGGTAATGAGCCTCGGGGAAAGGCACGGTCATCCGCCCCTCCTCTGCCACCACGCGGCCCTTGGAGATCACCCATTGCGGCCTGATCGTCCGGGGATCAGGCAGGATCAGGAGGTCGGCATGGCGGCCTGGAGCGATTCCGCCGATCAGCTTGTCGAGCCCCAGATGCTCCGCCGGATTGAGCGTCACCATGCGGACCGCCTCCATGGGATCGATTCCCAGATCCACCGCCTTCTGCACCACATCCTTCAGATACCCCTTTTCAATCAGAAGACTGGGGTTGGTCCCATCGGTCACCAGAATCACGCGGCGCAAATCGATCTCGTCCTTCAGGGGAAGGATGATCTCCAGGTCCCGGCGGATGTCCCCTTCCCGGATCATGGCGTAGAAACCCATCTCGAGGCGGTTGAGCACATCTTCGGTGGAAATGGCCTCGTGGCAAGACTCCACGCCGATGGCCGCATAGGCAGCCAGCTTCCGGTCGAACGCCCCGGCCGCGTGGCCCTGGACGGATCTCCCGGCCTTATGCGTTTCACGGATCAACGCCAGGATCCGCCGGTCCGACTGCAGGACGGGAGCCTGCCAGAACGATTCCCCCAGCCCGATGACCCGGGGGTCTTCGAACAGTCCGGCCAGCTGCTCCGGGGTGATCATCAGGGCCTCCGCGGCCGGACTCAGGGACACCATGGGCGGGACCAACGTGTAGATCTTGACCGGGCTGGCCTCTGTCTGCTCCAGAAAGATCCTCACCCCCTCGGCACCCAGGATGAAGCCGTAGCATTCCAACTCCGCGATCAGGCAGGTGACGCCCGAAGGGACCGCATAGGAGAGGAACTCGGGGATATTGAAGTAGTTGATCAGGTGCGTATGCGCGTCGATGAATCCCGGACAGATCACCCGCCCGTCCGCCTCGATCACGCGGGTCTCCGGACCCACGGCGTAGCCGAGGTCAGACCCGACATGGGCAATCCACTCCCCGGCAACCGCCACGGAGCGCCCCGGAAGCATCCTCCCCGTGTACACATCCATCAGGGTCCCATTCCTGACCACCAGATCCGCCGGCCTTCTTCCCAGGGCCGTGTCCATGAGAAGCTGCATATCGCGACCGGCTTCCGCCCCCTCCCGTTTAGAAAACACCCTCATCTCGACCGCCATCTGTATCAAACCCCTTTCGTTATATTCTCCCCGAACTTCCCGGCTCCGATATCCCCATGAGCCGCCGCGGAGCAATCGAACTGGGCAGCCTGGCCGGCGAACCGAATCCACATTTCCGAATTGTAAACCAGGTTGCTCTGGACAATCCTTTCCAAACCATCCTCAGCACATCCTTTCACACCCGCTGCAGCCCGATTTTCAGGTCTTCCGGGACATTTCAAAGCCGTCTGCATGCCACGAAGCTCCCCTGCCGAGCAGCATCGGGTGCCAAGAAGGAATAGACCGGAGGGGATTATACTTAAAAAGCGCATAAAATCTAAATTTTTCCCAGCGCGCAGCGAAATCCCCGAAAAACGTGCCCCACTCGCCTGCTTGCTTTGACAGCATAAATATATGAAATCATAAACTAATTAAGAATGCCGGAGCGAAGGTGCGGGCAGGCCTGCCTCAGGACTATCCAACGCTCTATCCTTTCCTGCACGCATTTCTATCCGAAACAAAAACAAACCCTAAGATCCTTCGAACAATCCTTTCCTAATCTCCCATTTCAGAACTCCGCGGTGGGGCCCCGATATCGAGCCGCGGCTGTAGGTCCAAGAGTACAAGATCTTGGACAAACCATTCGGGCGAGAGCGCGCGCTTCCGACATTCAATCTGCAAACCTGAATGGGGAGTCTTCCAGGGATCACCCGGGTGCTCATGTCCGTTTTCTCGCTCCGTGAAAACAGCGCTCCAGTGGAGACAGAGCATTTCGCTCGGCTCGGGGCCGTCGAACAAAAGACCCGGAGATGAAATCCGGCCCGCTAAGAACTGCTTTACAGAAACTGTGGGAAGGACTCTCCGTCGCCATTCTTCGGTCGAGTCTTTGAAAGGGGGTGATGGAAAGCAGAAGAGAACATGATCAAACCACTGACTCAAGCAGCTATCGATAACCATCCGACTACCCGCTATCATTAAATTAAGGAGGCAAACCATGAACATCGGAAAACGTGCTGGAGCAACACTCCTGGCAATGTTGATTCTCTTCGCGGCCACGTTGGCCTGTGCCGCTCAACCGAAATATGTCTTTTTCTTCCTCGGGGACGGCATGTCCGCTTCGCAGATCCAGGCAACCGAAGCCTATCTGGCTACCAAATATGCCGTTGATAGAGGGCAGCCTCTAGGTCCGAACTCCGGCGAATTAGACGCCGACTATCTACTTGCCGATGAAAACCGCCTGAACATGAGCAAGATGCCGGTGGCGGGGATGCAAACCACTTATGATTCCTTTGCCTTGATGACCGACTCGGCGTCTTCGGCCACGGCCTTCGCCTGCGGAATCAAGACACGGAGCGGGGTCATCGGCATGGATGACACCAAGACTCATTCCTATAAGAGCATCGCCCAACTGGCCCACGAAAGCGGCATGAAGGTCGGCATCATCTCGAGTGTTTCTTTGGACCATGCCACGCCCGCCGCCTATTATGCCAGCGTCCCGAGCCGCGGCGACATGAATAACATCGGCACCCAGTTGGCAGCGACCGGATATGAGTTTTTCGGCGGCGGAGGATTGGTCAAACCCGATGCTCCCAACGATGTCTGGGGCCTGCTCACGAACAACGGTTATGAAGTCCGCAATACCCGTGAATCCATCCTTGCGCTCAAGGACGCCCCTAGAGACCGGGTCGTCTGCATCAACCCGTGGCTGCAGGATGCTTCAGCCATGCCCTATGCCATCGATAGACCCGAAACCAACCTGTCGCTCGCGGAAATGACGGAAGTCGCCATCGCCAACCTATACGGCGGTGCGTCCGATCATCCCGCCCGCCCCAATTCGCGCAAGGGCCGGGGAAAAAAGGTTGAAGGCAAAGGATTCTTCATCATGGTCGAAGGCGGCAAGATCGACTGGGCCTGCCACGCCAACGACGCCATGGCGACCATCGGCGATATGCTCGATTTCGACGATGCCGTCGGCGTAGCTCTCGACTTCTACAGGAAACACCCGGCTCAGACCCTGATCGTCGTCACCGGCGACCATGAAACGGGCGGGATGACCGTCGGCCACGCCACTACGGCTTACAAGGCCTATTACGATCGGCTGCTCAACCAGACCAGCAGCTTCCAATACTTCAAGGACGAGCCGTGGACGGATCACAAAGGCACCTATTCTGCTTGCTGCCCTGATTGTGCCTCCAACCCTGACACCCTGTCTTCCAATTCAGCCATGCTTGATTTGATGAAGGACTTCTTCGGTCTGGATTGGGCTGACCTCAATGCCTACCAGAAGGAAAAGCTGGAAGATGCCTATGATCAATCGCTTTGCGGGACCAACGACAACAGCGCCGACGAAAACCGCTATCTCTATGGCGGCTACGAACCGATCATCGTCACCATCACCCATATCCTGAACGAGCGCGCCAGCATCGGGTGGACCTCGTACTCCCACACCGGCGTGCCGGTTCCGATCTTCGCCCAAGGCCGGGAAGCTGAACGGTTTGCCGGCTTCTACGACAACACCGATATCGCCAAGCAGCTCGCCGAGGCCATGAACCTGCCGAGCCTGCCCACTGAAAAATAGGTCTCGGACTCGGCTCCATCCGGTTTCTGCCGGTTGAACCTCATCGCCTGCCTGAAAAAGTGCGAAGGCACTTCCCATCCGGCAGGCATAGAACACACAGCCCCGAGAAGGGCCCGTTGTCCGGGCCAGAAGCGAAATTCGAAAAGACAGCCCTGATAGAAAACGGGCGTTGACGGCTGGAGTCGAATCAAAAACATGGAAGGCGCCGCCGCATGGGCGGCGCCGCTTTTTTCACAGGAGAGGTGCTCGATGTCAACCCACCGGCGGCATGAATGGATTTTTTCCCTGATCATCGCGAGCATCTGCATCGCACTCTCATTCCTGGATCTCACCCGCATCCCCAGCGCTCCGAAGGGGATCCACGCGCGGGGAGTGGTGGAAGCTGTGGACAACAGCCGCGTACGCCAAAACCTCATCGTCAAGACCGAGGAGCAGTTCCTGACCGTGCGCCTGCTCAACGGCCCCCATGAAGGACAGTCCATCGAGATCGTCAATATGCTGACCGGAAAGATGGAATTCGACGAATTCTATGAGGCCGGGAAGATCGTTCTTGTCGAGTACGATACGATCGACGGGAAACCCGCGCACGGGGTCGCACGCGGCTATGACCGCCTTAAGATGCAGATCCTTCTCATCGCGCTCTTCGGCATCCTCCTTCTCGCTGTCGCCGGAGTTACCGGGCTGAAGGCCGTATTGTCCTTCCTATTCGCGGCGATGGTGTTATGGAAACTCTTCTTCCCGCTGCTGCTGCGCGGCTTCCCTCCTCTTTCGACGGGCCTCGCCATCGCGGCCCTTCTCACTGCGGTGATCACCTTCTCGGTCGGCGGGGTCAACCGCCGCGGCCTTGCCGTCTTCCTCGGTTCCATGCTCGGCGTCGGGCTCACCTGTGCGCTGGCGACCAGCTTTACCAAGGCGTTCGCGCTTCACGGCGCCGTAAGGCCCTTCGCAGAAACCCTCCTCTACTCCGGCCATTTCAGGCTTGACCTGACGGGCATTTTCATCGCCAGCGTCTTTATCGCCTCCTCCGGCGCCGTCATGGACCTCGCCATGGACATCGCCGCGAGCATGGACGAAATCAAGCGCCGGCATCCGGACATCGCCCCCTTCGACCACTTGCGCTCGGGTCTGCGCATTGGCCGAGCGGTCGTCGGGACCATGACGACGACGCTTCTCCTCGCCTACTCCAGCAGCCACATCGCGATGTTCCTGTTGTTCATGGCCAAAGGCCTCCCGGCGGTCAACATCCTGAACGCCCCATTCGTTGCCGCCGAGGTGCTGAACATCTTGGTGGGGAGCTTTGGACTGGTGACAGTCGCCCCTCTCACCGCCTTTTGCGCCGCCTTACTCTATCGTCAGACAGGGCGGAAAAGCGTCGAGCTTGCGATGAAGGACACCACTGCATCCGCGGCGAACGTATTACAAGGCAGCGCAGCATCTGCAGCGACGTCCGGAACCTCTTCCCAACCCTGATCGATAGCCAGGTGATCCGGGCCGGTCAAAACGCCACTATCGTCTCGACAGACGACTCGGAGCGGGTTGATCATCGGAAATCGGATACACATGTGCACTTCGGGAAAACAACCCTTTTCGGAGGCGACCTGATGGTCGCCGCACAAGCAAACGTGCAGATTGAAGCCGAGATTGGCAAAAAGACCATTTCCGGATGGAAACTTCTAATAAACGCCTAATGAAAACCTAATCCGTCCATTCCAGGATATACGATGTGATCCCTCACAATCTATCAGGCATAGTGAAGATGCCTTTGCGCTGACCCATTTACCGGCATTCCACCGGCGCTGAAAGACACCAACGAGCAGAGGGAAATGCATCTATTTGGCACGCAACATCAGATCAACTTCACGATGAAGCGGAAAAACCATCCAAAAATAATCGCATCTGGCGCACCGTTGGAAAGAGATCCAGATATGCGTGCGGGAAACCGGCCTTCCGAGGTCTGGATGCTCCGACCACCGGCATGCAGGAGTTTTTGCAAGCGAAAGGAGGGAATAAAAAGACGATGTCGGTTTATATCCACAGCATTCCCGGCAGACTCCGTGTCAAGATCCCCATGCTCAAAGCTCAGCCCGGCTTATCCGAGCGCCTGACTAATGAACTCGAATGCCTGATCGGCATCGACCACGTCGCCATCAACCCCGTTACGGGGAGCGTGAAGATCAGATACCGCACAAATATACTCCACGTCGACGAAATCCTGGCCTGTCTCGAAAGATCCAGGCTCCTTGACAGCCGGTCCATCGGCACCCATGCCAATCCCGAAACCCAGATCTCGGGGCAGGTCGGTGTCGCCGTAGGCAAGGCCCTGTTCGGCTGGGCCGTGGGAAAGGCTTTGGAACCGGCAGGTCTTTCCTTTCTCGCCGCCTTGATCTGACCCGCAGCATGTGGAATATCCGCCTTGATGCTCAAAGTGAACCGGGCGAAGATGCAAAGGATGGCGCTTGAAGCAAAGTGCGCCACTGGCCCGCTTTTCCCATCTCCCGTTCCTCGCGACCGATCCTCATTCATCAAAATCTTGCATGACTCTGCGATTTTTCAAACATTCACCCTGTAAGAATCTCTACATGCTGCACCTTCTTTTTTATTCATGCATACCGCCGGATGGGAACTGGCTTCTATGGGAAATCATTTCCGGAAGGAATCAAGATAACGGATGCTTTCTCTGGCCGCTATCCGAATTCACCGACGGGAGGCCTTGTGGGCTATCGCGGGATGCCGCGGAAATCAGATCTTGGCGAGGTAGAGGAAAATGCAGATCGACAGGCGGCCATTCATCGACCAGGTTCTCGCACTCAAATCAGAGGCTGAAGACCATCTCAGGCAGCTTCTGAGCATGAGAAAACAGTATCATGCCGAAAACTCAGAGGGGAGTCTCTCCGAAATATGTGATAAAGCACAGTATGCTATTTCTCTTAATACAATTTATAAATTGATTGAGAAAAAAAGTGCTTACGTTCGTGGGCTTAATCTTGTTCTCAACAAACCAACGACAGACAATGATTTTTTCTTATGCGAGCGCTGTGGTGAAATGATCCCTGTAGAGCGTCTCTGTGCCGTACCAGAAACCGTCCTCTGTGTTGCATGCCAGCACGAAATGGAACAAAGACGCTTGACCTCGCAATAGAGGGAGTGACCATGTTAACCCGAGAAACACCGAATGTTTCACCGTCGCATATAAGTGATCCGCAAAAGCCCCTTATCCGCAGTAAACTCGCCGTCCTGGCCGGCAATTCCCTCGAGCACGCCCTGAGCATTGACCGCATAAAAGCCTCCTACGCTGCCATTCCGCGCAGTGAAAATGTCAAAGAGTTTCTGGACCATGTCCTGCAGGTGCTCGGGGTGCGATATTCCCTCGTCGGCAAAGCAGCCAGCGCTATTCCTTCCAGCGGCCCGGTGATCGTTGTAGCCAACCACCCCTTCGGCGGTGTCGACGGAATCATACTGGCCGCCTTACTCTCTACGGTGCGCAGCGACTTCAAAATCCTGGCCAACTTCATCCTCGGCGCGATCGAAGAATTGCGGCCCCTGCTTCTCCTCGCCGACCCCTTTCAGAAAAAGCGGGCCTCACCGAAAAACTTGGCGCCGGTCAAGCAGGCCCTGGAACTCCTGCGGAACGGCGGCATGCTGGCTGTCTTCCCCGCCGGTGAGGTCGCCCATTTCTCCTTTCGTCACGGTCACGTTGCGGAACCCCCCTGGAATGAGACGCTCTCAAGGCTTATCCAGCGCAGTTCCGCTCCAGTCCTTCCTGTTTACTTCAGGGGGAGAAACAGCAACCTCTTTCAGATGGCCGGTCTTCTCCACCCCATGCTCCGTACGGCTCTTCTGCCGCGAGAGGTCCTGAACAAAAGTTCGTCCGAAATTCAGGTTAAAATCGGCAGCCTCATCGATCCCCACAAGATTGCGGCATTCAGCAGACCGGCAGATGTTTCCGCCTACCTGAGGCACCGTACCTGCCGCCTCGGCAAATCCATGGGACCCGCGACAAGGATGCTCCCCTTCCGATTCAAGACACCGCGGCGCCACGCCACTCCCCCGGCCAAAATCATCAACGCCGGAAACGGCTCGAGCATCGCGGCTGAGGTCCAAGCCTTGCCGCAGGGGCAATCTTTGCTCGTCAGCGGCGAATTTGAAGTCTTCTTCGCCCGGGCCGCCCAGATTCCCCAACTACTCAGAGAAATCGGCCGTCTGCGAGAAATCACTTTCCGAGCGGCGGGCGAAGGCACCGGCCATGCTCTGGATCTTGACCCATTCGACGATTGGTACATCCACCTCTTCCTGTGGAACCGGGAGCACTCCGAGGTGGCAGGGGCTTACCGGATCGGACCCACCGATGTCATTCTGCCTCGCCTCGGCCGGGAAGGCCTATATACCAACACCCTTTTTCATTTCCGGGAACATTTCTTCGAAAGGATCGGCCCGGCCCTGGAAATGGGACGCTCCTTCGTAAAGAAAAAATATCAGCGATCCTATGCACCCCTGTTGATGCTTTGGAAAGGTATCGCGCGTTTTGTCGTGCGCAACCCCCATTACACGACCCTCTTCGGTCCGGTCTCGATTACCAGCGATTACCGCAACGACTCACGCCGCCTGATCGCAGCCTACCTGCATACCCGCCACGTCTCCAACAAACTCTCGGAATTGGTCCAGCCCCGCACCCCCTTCAAGTACAAGGCCCGGCTGCTCCACGGCGAGGGGGATCGTCGGCGCAAAACCTGGCCGGTCGATATCGAAGATCTGTCGAGTTGGATCGCCGAGATCGAACCAGACGGCAAGGGACTGCCGGTCCTCCTGCGCCAGTATCTCAAACTCGGAGGAAATCTCCTGTGCTTCAATCTTGACCGCTGTTTCGGGAATACGCTCGACGGGTTGATTCTCGTTAACCTCTTCCGGACAAAGCCGGAACTGCTGAAGCGGTACATGGGTAGTGAAGGCTATTCCAACTTCAGAAACTATCATGCTGTGAGGCTCTTGGATCTCCCCTGAACCCCAACCTTGCGTCCACCCCCTTATGCATCGATCGAAAAATCCGTTTTGCGCAGGCTCTTGAAAAACGGCCGAATGCAAGGCTTGCGAAATACCTTGGAATGAGGCGCAAATACAATGGGTTTTCACCCGGAGATGATTTCGCCGTAGACCCCGGTTCCCAATCCCGAAATGAGGTTTCTTCTTCGCACCCGTCGGGTGCTCAGTCCCTCGCCTGCGGGGCGGGTTCCCGGTCTGGTCAATATCAATGAAATCAAGCGGCTGCGCGGACACGACCTGTTGGTCGCCGCATAAGCAAACGTGCACATTGACGACGAGATTGGCCAAAGAGACCATGTCCGGAGGGGACCCATTGGGCGGCCGTCACACGGGATGAGCGTAACGAAGTAGACAGACGGCTTTGAACCACCCGATAGCATCATCCCATCGATCCGGCAGAAACGGGTGGATAACTCAAGGCCTCCGATAAAATCAATCAGAGAAAAGTGAGGGGCTGTCAGGCCTCTTCTTCGCGCACGGACGACGATCGATCGGCAAGGAGTCTGCCGGAATTGACAAGAATCCCCGCGGAATGGCCGATGTGCAGGAGACCGGCGGCGGCAGGCGGGAGCCATCCCGCCGCGCCGAGCAGGATACCCAGGATATTCGTCGCTGTGGCAAGCCAGAAATTCTGATCGGCAATCCGCAGCATGTCTTTCGCCAGGGACCTCAGGTCGTTCAGCCCTTCAAGCCGGTCATCCAACAGGATGACATCCGCGGCTTCCAATGCGAGCGCCGATCCTCCCGCACCTACGGCCACGCCTACATCCGCCCTTGAAAGGGCCAGGGCGTCATTCGTGCCGTCGCCCACCATCATCACGCATGCGCCGGTTTCGCGAAGCGTATCGACATAACCGGCCTTGTTTTCAGGCAGGAGGTCCCCTTCGAACGTGTCGAAACCACAGGCCGCGGCCAGTCTTTCGACAACCGCCTTTCCGTCACCGCTCAAAAGAATCAGCCTTTCAATCCCCTGCGCGCGAAGTGCGCTCAGGACCATCGCTGTTTCACCCCTTACACGGTTGTCGATCACGATCATCCCCTGCAGCTTACCGTTGCGCGAGACGAATAGGACGCTTTCGCCCTCTGCCTTGCGAGAGGCGGCTTCTTTCTTGAAAAACCCGGTGTCTACACTTTGAGTCTCCAGAAATGCGGCATGACCGACCAGGATGACGTCCTTTTTTATTACAGCGCGGACTCCGCGCCCGATAGACGTTTCAACGGAGGTCACCCCCGGCAGGGTCAGCACCTCTTCCCGTGCTTTTCCGAGAAGCGCCTTGGCCAAAGGGTGCGTATCGCCCTGCTCCGCTCCAGCTGCCAACAACAGGACCGTTTCAGGTTTTTGGCGCGGCCAGCGTGGCAAGATCTCGACGACCTCCGGTGTACCCATGGTCAAGGTGCCGGTCTTGTCGAAGCAGACGCAGGTCACCGCAGCGACCCGTTCAAGGTATCCGCCGCCTTTGACGAGGATGCCTCGCCGTGCGGCATTGGCAATGGCTGCCGAGACGGCGGTCGAGGCGGCCAGAACAGTGGCGCAAGGGCAGGCCAGGACAAGAAGGACCGAAAAGGCGCGAGAGAGGCTGCGCGTCAGGATAAGGGTCGCCCCGACCGCCCAGAAACTCAGCCGCGTCAGACGTCGAGCCAGCACATCAGCCTTTTTCTCAGTCTCAGAAGGCTCCGACAACGCAGCCTCGATCAGTCGGCCGATGCGCGCCAGATAGGTTTCCTCCGCCAGGCGTTTCGCCCGGATGGAGAGGGTCCCCTGCACCACGGCTGTCCCGGCATAAACCCAGTCGCCGGTTCTTCGCCATGCGGCCTGCGCGCGTCCGGTCATGCGAGCTTCGTCCACCATGGCCTCCCCCGCCAGAACGATGCCGTCCACGGGGATTTCGCCGTCTGAGGCTATTTTAAGGATATCTCCCTGGCGGACCGACGACAGGAATTTTACAACCGGCCTCCCCTCTTCGACGACAAGAACCCGCTCAGGAGGGATGGGAAGAAGGTCCCGTATCAGCCTGCGCGTGCGCTCGGCAGCGCTTTCTTCGAGAAGCAGCCCGATGCTGAGAATCCAGATGATCTCGAGAGCGGTCCAGGCCTGACCTGCAAAGACCGCCAGGATCAAGGCGCCGCTGAGGAATGGAAAAAGGCCCATCCTGCGGGTTGATACAACCTCTTTGACACTCCTGATAAAAAGCGGTAAGGCGGACCCCACGGCGACGAAGCCGGTCACAGTGAAAGGCCCCCGGCCGGGCACTGCGCCGGTAAAGAAACGGCGTAAAAGGGAAAATCCCATAAAGGCGGTCAACGCCAGGGCATTGAAAAGGCCCCAGCCGATGACCTTACCATACGCGGACGGGTGGAAGGATTTTTGCGTAGGATCCCGGCGCGTTGCGGACAGGCACTGCGCCACTGCAGAGGAGGACAGGTGTCGCTCGATGCGATCCAACATCCGAGACGTTGTACAGACGGCCCTGTCGTAGAAGACGATGAGACTTCCGGTCCCGTAGCGGATCAGTACGCGCTGGACACCCGGGACTTGCTCGAGATGCCCTTCGATCCTGTCGCGGGCGCCGATGGCATTGCATACGAAAGGCACTTTCAGCCGCAACCGCCCCGGGACAGCGTGGCGGACCTCGATGCGGACAGATTTCTTCATCGTTACACCCTCCCGTTCCGCTGCGAATAGCGATCCTTTTTTGGATCAGAGCCGTTCGAGAGACATTTCGCGCGCGAGCACCCCCCGATGATCAATTTTCCCGGTTCCGACGCCAATCCATACGGTTGGTCAGAACGTAAACAAGAGGCCCCTTAACTCAACCAAATGATTTTCTCGCAATGATCAAACCATCTCCTTTTCAAGGTTGAAACGGTATCTTGCCGCGTTATCCGTTTCGGATGGCCGCCTCCGAAGCATAACGCCAATTCGAACGGTTTTAAAGACGATTTTTTTAGGGAATGGAATGGTTTATATTCTTGTCAATCTAGAAATTTTCCAATATGATTTTCACTAGAATTCAATCGGTCGCAAACAATCCTCGCGCTGAAAGCCCTTCGAGCTCTCGAATGGGTTGCTATTTTTATCCGGTATACTTTTGACCTCCCCGTTGACCGACGCAACGATGGTTATGTTAGTGTCCACCCATGAAAAAGTTTTCTGAAAGGTATTGCGGGATGTGAGGCGGGATCGATCTGAATGCCCAAGCTTGAGATGGAACACCCCTCTACCCGCCGGCCGACGAGTCAAATAGGTTCGACAGGAGGAAGCAAGCGGAGAAAACATCGCCCATAGAACTCCGTTTGGGTGAAGCTAAAGAATAGGGCTATATGCGGCTAATCGCGTTTGGATAGGAAAAACATGTGGCATGGGGTTGTGATTCACTGCGAACCAGTTTTCGTCTAGAAGGAGGTTCGATATGGGTCTCGGTAATCTGACAAACGGGATGAAATGGGGGACCGGCCTGGCTGTGGGTGCTGCGGCGGTGCTGCTGGCGCCCATCATCCTGCCGGTGGCGGGTGGCGTTCTGAAGTCTTTGGCCAAGGCCGGCATCAAGGGCGGCATCATTCTTTACGAAAAAGGCAAATTGATGGTTGAAGAAACCAAGGAGACCCTCGAGGATCTGACCGCCGAGGCCAAATCCGAGCTGGCCGGGGAACAGGCCGCCCCGGTTGCCAAGGCCAAAAAGGCCGTCACAACGACATAACGGGGCCGCCGGTGCCGGACCTTCTGTCTGCCATCCCCGAGGCCTGCCTCACGCATAAGACACCCGGTCGAATGCGGATCAAGGTCTCCTCCAGAACTGGGGATCATTCGTATTTTGCCCGGGTAAAAGAGGTGTTTGCCGCCAAGACGGAAGACCTCACGCTGGAGGTCAATCCGCTGACTGGCAGCCTGCTTTTCAAAGGTGAAACTGTGGAGGCCGACAGGATCGGCGGTATCGCTTCTGAGGCAGGGCTTTTTCAGCTCCTCTCGACGACTGAATGGCGCGTTCCCATCTCCCGGCGGCTGGTGGAACCCGTGGGAGACCTCAGCCGGTCGGTCAGGCGTTTCACGCGCGGCGAGGTGGATCTTCCGGGACTGGCTTTCATGGCCCTCCTTGTCGTGGGCATTGTGCAGATCCTGCGTGGCAACCTGCGTGCGCCCCCCTGGTACACCGCTTTCTGGTACGCCATGGGCATCTTCTCGAAGTCCATCGTCGACAAGATGCACGGCGATGAATAATCAAGCGGTCTAAAGCGCGTGTCCGGCGGCCGGATCACGGTCTGCAACCCTTGCAGTCGTCAGGCGATTGCAAGGGTTTGTTGTCTGACGCATCGGGCGCAAACCAATCTGCGGACGATTCCATGATCCATCCCTTGCATACGAAGGTGCCTGGGAGGGCGCGCTTCAAGGTGGACGGACTGAGAGGTTCCGAAGCCCTGAAGCGGTTCCTGGAATCCCATCTGAACGCCCATCCAAAGCTGCTCTCGGCATCGGCCAACTCGGTAACCGGCAACATCCTGCTCCAATTCAGCGCCGATCTCGACTTTCGGGATGCAGCCGATTTGCTGGCAGCGTTCGTCGGCCACGCCCGCGGCAAGAACGTTTCGGTTACATCTAGAACACTGGATTGCAGCGCGGGGGAATGCAGGGAAACAGAGCGCTCCCGAACGGCAGGCCTCGCATCCGGGATCGTTCGCTCCGTGAAGGATAAAATCCGCGAATTCCTCCCCTCCGAAGAGGCGCAGCCTTCAAGACCCTGGCACACACTGGATGCAGCGGCTGTATGGACGATCCTCGAAAGCGGAGAAAAGGGGATCTCCCGCGAACAAGCCGCGCAGCGACTGAAATTATACGGCCCCAACACCCTCCCGGAATCGCAGCCGCGTTCGAGGTGGGATATCCTGTCCGGACAGTTTCTTTCTCTCCCGGTGGCCTTGCTCGGCGGTGCCGCTGGCATCGCCCTGGTGACTGGAGGCCTGCTGGACGCTCTGGTGATCGCCGGCGTAACGGTTGCCAATGCCATCATCGGATATGTAACCGAGTGCAAGGCCGAGAAGACCATCGCGTCGCTCAAACGGATCGTACACCCGGTCGTTTCGGTCTTGAGAGAAGGCAAGCCCGCCGAAGTGCCCATCGAAGAGGTCGTGATCGGGGATGCCGTGGTTCTGAAACCCGGAACATACGTACCGGCAGACAGCCGCATTGTCCGAGCCACCCATCTGAGCATCGACGAGTCGGCCTTGACCGGTGAGAGCATGCCTGTCCAGAAGCGGCCCGATGCCGTTATCCTCGAGGGTGTCCCCTTGGCCGAGCGTTTCAACATGGCCTATAGGGGAACGCTGGTGACAGGCGGTGAGGGGCTTGCCGTGGTGGTCGCTACGGGTGCCCACACCGAGATCGGCCGTCTTCAGATCCTTCTCGATGAAACCGAGCGGCCCGAAACACCGATCGAGAGACAGCTGCGCGTCATGGGCGATCAACTGGTGATTCTTTGCGGGCTGATCTGCGGCGCGGTCTTTTTGATCGGTTTCCTGCGAGGCTACGGATTTCTGCAGATGCTCCGGACGGGCGTCTCGCTGGCCGCAGCCGCTGTGCCGGAAGGACTGCCTGCCGCCGCAACCATTAATTTTGCGATGGGCATCAACAAGATGCGGAAACACGGCGTTCTGATCCGCCATCTGCAGGCGGTGGAAACCCTAGGGGCTATCCAGACCCTTTGTCTGGACAAAACGGGTACTATTACGCTCAACCGCATCGCCGTCACCGAAACCTACGCAGCCTTCGAAAAAGTTCATATCCGCAAACAAGGGCCCGCTGCGGAAACCGGCACAGTGAATTTTCAGGAAGGGAGCGCCCTCAGGAAGCTGATCGAAATCTGTACGCTCTGCAACGAGACCCGGATCGCCGTCGATCCGTCGACCGGCGGTTTCGAACTCAACGGGTCGCCCACCGAGCAAGCGCTTATCCGTCTAGCCTGGATTGCCGGCGTTGACCCCGTCCAGTTCCGTCAAGACCATGCCCTGCTCGAGATCACCTACCGGTCGGATGAACGCTTGTACATGACCACCCTCCACAAGAAGCCGGCTGCGGGGCATCTCCTGGCGGTCAAGGGAAGCCCGGCCGAGGTCCTGAATCTTTGCGGCCGGCAGTTCATGAGGGGAGAGATAGTCCCATTGGACGAGGTCGCCCGCAGCCGGATCGAGATGGAAAACGAACGGATGGCCGGTCAGGCGTTGCGCGTGCTGGGGGTTGCCTATGCCCTCCATGACGACGGTATTCCGCCGGAGCCGGCCGAAAACGGCAGTCTGGTGTGGCTCGGTCTCGTGGGGATGGCCGATCCTATCCGGGACGGGGTGGCACAATTGATGAGAGTGTTTCATCGAGCCGGTATCGGGACTATCATGATTACCGGGGATCAAAGCGCAACGGCCTACGCGGTCGCGGAGCAGCTGAACCTCAATGAGGAAGGTCCATTGGGTATTCTCGACTCGATCGAACTGGTCAAGATCGATCCAAAGCTCATGCAGGCCCTGTCAAGGAAGGTGCATGTCTACTCCCGGGTCAGCCCGGCCCACAAGCTCCGGATCGTCCAGGCCTTGCAGGGCGCCGGACGCGTGGTGGCCATGACCGGGGATGGCATCAATGACGGGCCTGCGTTGAAGGCCGCCGATCTTGGCATCGCCATGGGTGAGAGCGGGACGGACGTTGCACGGGAGGTGGCTGATGTCGTATTGGAGGGTGATGATTTGAGGATGCTTGTCATCGCCATTGCCGATGGCCGTTCAACCTATCGTAACATACGAAAATCCGTGCATTTTTTTCTTTCTACGAATTTGACCGAGATCATGGTGATGTTCCTGGCCGTAGCCGCTGGAATCGGGTTTCCCCTGAGCGTGATGCAACTGCTCTGGATCAACGTCATATCGGATATTTTTCCCGGGCTGGCCTTGTCGATGGAACCGCCCGAGCAGGATGTCATGCAACAGGCCCCCAGGGACCCGCAGGCGCCGCTGTTCGACAGAAACGATTTCAAACAGATGGTCCGGGAATCCGCTGTGATCAGCGCAGCGTCATTGGGAGCTTATGGCTTTGGAATTCTTCGATATGGCATGGGTATTCGGGCCGCCTCGCTCGCTTTTCAAAGCCTGACCATCGGCCAACTGCTGCACGCCCTCAGCTGCCGTTCCGAATCGAGTCACCTGCCGGGACAAGATAAGATGCCGGCAAACCCCTATCTTGCAATTGCACTCGGGGGGTCCCTTCTCCTGCAGGCCATGACACTTTTCGTGCCGCCTCTGAGGAATTTCCTCGGAGTGGCGACCCTGGGACTCGCCGATCTCGCCGTTGTCGGGGGCAGTGCGGTGATCCCGTTGATTGTCAATGAAACGGCCAAAGGCCGGAAGAAGGCGGAAGAGCCATGAGAAAAGACTATACATTCATTTCGGAATCTGTGACCGAGGGGCATCCCGACAAACTTTGCGACCAGATCAGCGACGCCATCGTCGACCACTTCCTCATGCAGGATCCTTGTGCCCTTGTCAGGGCGGAGTGCGCCGTATCGAGCGCCATTCTTTTCATCGGGGCGCATTTCGCCACCAGCGCCAAGGTGGATCTTCCGCACGTGGCACGCAAGGTTATCAAACGAATCGGCTATGACCAACCCGATTTCAATTCCAAGACCTGCAGCATCCTGACAGCGCCTCAAGGCCGACCGCCCGAAAAAAAAGCCCTCTTTGACGAGCATGCCCTTACCGAGGCGGAAATCGATCGCATTACCTCGGGAGAACAGGGTACGGTGTTTGGTTTTGCCTGTGATCAAACATCCGTCCTGATGCCGCTCCCCATCGTGTTGGCTCACAAGCTTGCTTACAGCCTGACCGGTGCAAGGACGAATCGGGACCTGCCTTACCTGATGCCGGATGGAAAGGTCCAGATCGGTGTCGAATTCAAAAACGGCCGGCCCTCCGGCATTCACAGCATCGCTGTGACCGCCAGCCAGAGAGATGTCGAATCCCCACCCCAGAAAAGGCTGCGCGATGATATCGTCGAGCGTGTGATCGGGCCGAGCTTTGAAGATGAAGAGATCAAACCTTCGAGTAGGACTAAGCTGTTCATCAACCCTGACGGTGTGTTTACCGGGGGCCCTTCGCATCACTCTGGCCTGACCGGACGGAAGAACGCGGTTGACACCTACGGTAATTTTTCACGCCACAGCGGCAATGCCCTGAGCGGAAAGGGGCCCATGCGCATCGATCGGATCGGGGCCTATGCAGCACGGTACGCCGCCAAGAATGTTGTCGCAGCCGGGCTGGCGACGGATTGTGAGGTTGCACTCAGTTATTCGATCGGCATTACTCAACCGGTAAGCCTTCAGGTAGAGACCTTTGGCACGGGCAAATATTCAAATGAAGACCTCGGGGAAATCGTCCGGAGAAATTTCGATTTTCGGCTCGCCGGCATCTTGCGGCACTTCAATTTGAGGCATTTGCCCACTGCCTATCCGGAAGGATTTTATCAACGGATTGCTGCCTACGGCCATTTCGGCCGAACCGATATCGATTTACCATGGGAAAAGACGGACAAGGCGGAGATTTTAAAAGGGGACCTATAAAGCCGGTCCGTGGAAAAACCTCAACGCTCCTGCAGGTTCAGATCCATGCCGTCCGAAAGGAAAGACCTTTAGCCCTGGAGCCTTCTCTACCACCCGACCGAAAAAGGGCCTGCCGAACATCACCCTTGGCCGCGTGTTGAAAAATCCCCTGTGCACCGGTCCCTTTCGATTTTTGATGGTCGGATCCTTGACTCGCAATGTGCGAGCGGCAGTACGCCCAAAAAGTCATTTTTCCCGAATGCCCTCCTCACGTTTATAGTAACCTCTGCAGACAGGATAATGCGAACAGCGGAACCTGACAAATCCCGGCTCCCGCATGTAGACATGCATCGGACTTCCGCATAGCGGGCATTGCGGACGGTCATTCGTCACCCCCCGGTTCGTTGAGAGGACGAACTGCCGGTTGCAGACAAGGCAGATATACCTCTCTTTTCCCTGAGGAGACCTTCCGTAGCGGTTCAAGGCACTTGACCCGCATCGGGGACAGTGGATATCCGCCTGGCACGATCTTTCCTGTTTTCCCATGCAGGAAGCGTGCACCCTGAATATTAGATTTTGATTAGCCTTGAATTCATTTTCGGGCCGGAATAGCCGTCAGATCGATCCGAGAATTTTCTCCGCCCACTTGTGTCCATCAGAGAATTGCAACCGGCCTGGAACCTTCGGCGGGTCGGGGTATCCCTCGTCCGGACCCAATAAGTCCCGCCTACTTTCCTATGAGAAGCGTTATGGATCGGAAGGAGGATAAGCCTTGATTCTTCATCGAGTACCACGGAAAATAGTAAGGGTGGCATTGGCACCGATACCTTGAACGTAGAAAAGATCTGAGGTCGCCTTGACTCGACATCGTGAATCGAATGCGAATAAGAAACCTGCAGGAAGAGTGCTGCATCATCTGCCTGGGAGGGTGCGAATAGCGGTCATTGGGCTGAAAAAATGCAAGAAACTCGGATTTTACCTTGAAGGCAGGCTTCTGGATTGTGGTCCGGTAAAAAACGTTTCCGCAAGTGCATGGACTGGAAATATCCTTGTCCAATTCGACGAGCGCTGGTCTGTCGACGAAGTCCGGGAGCGTATTGCCGCTTTTTGCGGCGAGTTCGAAGAGGTCTGCGGTTTTTCGGTTGAAGCCGCGAGGGTATGGCACAGGAACGAAAAACAGTTTGAAAAGGCAAGACAGCGCGGAAAGCCGCTGTTGCGAAGAGAGGCTGAAGAGCCATGGCATCGCCGGACACCTGCCGAAACGCTGACCCATTTCCGATCCTCCCCCTCCAAAGGCTTGTCGTCTGCAGCAGCCCGCAAGAAGCTCGAAATCTACGGGGGGAATTTCCTGCCGGGTGCGGCGACGCGGTCAGCGTACCGTGTTATGAAGGATCAATTTTCCCCGGTGCCGATGTCTTTGGCGGGAATGGCCGCAACACTCGCTATTTTCACCGGCCGGATCATCGAAGGGTTCGTGGCCCTGGCTGTGGTGTTGATCAATGCAGCGGTCGGTTTCTATGCCGAGCGTAAGGCCGACCGGGATCTCGAAGCAACCCGGATGAACATAAGGCTTAACGCCTGCGTGTTGCGCAGCGGGGGCCTATTGCAGACTCCCTTTGAGAACGTGGTACCAGGGGATGTCGTAGATTTGACCCCGGGAAGTCGAATTCCCGCGGATGGCAGGGTGATCGAGGCGCATAATCTTTATCTGGATGAAGCCTCCTTGACAGGTGAAAGCATTCCCGTGGCCAAGCAGACAACTGCCCTTTCCGGTCAGGAGCTGCGGATCTCAGAGCGCAGCAACATGGTGTACCGGGGGACTTTGGTCGTAGCAGGATGGGGACGCGCGGTCATATCCGCCACGGGCCGCGCAACGGAGCTCGGGAAATTGCAGGGGTATCTGGGAGGGGTTCTTCCCCCCGAGGCCATTGTGGCGCGGGAACTGAAACGGCTGGGGTATAGGATCCTTTCCATGAGTGTTTCGGCTTCCCTTGTAATCTGTTTCTTTCTTCTCTTACGGGGGCACGGGTTTTTCGCTTCCGTCAGCAACGGGCTCTCGCTTCTGGCTGGGCTGTTCCCCGCAAGCCTTGCGACCATCGCAACCGGGGCGTTTTCGTTCGGGCATCGAGATATGCGTCAGCACCGGATCAGGGTAAGGCGGCTCCGAGCCTTGGGAAATCTGGCCGCAGTCCAGGTCATCTGCTTTGACAAAACCGGAACTCTGACATTCAATCGGATGAAGGTTGTGGAAGTCCGCACACCTTCGGGTTCTGCAAAGGTCAGCCGTGATGGCATCACCGACGTAGCCGGCAAGAGATTGTCCAACCTCGGTGATGAGATGGAATGGCTCATGATCCTTGCTGCGCTCTGCAACGAGGCAACGCTGGAACCACCCGAAGGAATGCAATCGATCGAAGGCTCGTCGACCGAAAAGGCCTTGCTCGAGATGGTTGAAAAAGGCGGAGTCGATATAGAGGGAGCGCGGACGAGATATCCCCTCTTGCGCAGTACGGGGCGCGTGTCGGACCTGCCGCTGATGGTAACGAGCCATCTTGCGGATGGCGGAGTCGTTCTGACCGTCGTCAAAGGCAGTCCGCTGGAGGTTTTGGCTCGATGCGGGCATCTTCGCAAAGGCAACCACATCCTCCCCATGACGGAGGAAAAGCGACGGCGCATCGAGATCGAGAACGCCTCCGCAGCCGCCGCCGGGCTTCGTGTGTTGGCCTTCGCATACCAATTTGAAACAGGTGGCGACCCTGGTGAAACCGGCGGGGAAGGGGCAGGGTTCATCTGGACCGGTTTTGCGGAGCTCTCGGACCCGCTGAGAGAGGGGGCGCACAGGCTGGTTCAAAATCTTCACCGAGCCGGTATCCGCACGGTTTTGATTACAGGTGACCAGAGCCTGACAGCGCAGCACATCGCGGAGCAACTGCAATTGAGCGGGGACGAGCCCTTACGGATTCTCGATTCGGCCGATCTGGAAGGCCATCCCCCCGGGACCCTGGAAACCCTCGTCAAACGTACCCACATCTTCGCAAGGCTCAATCCCACTCAAAAACTCCAAATTGTTCAAGCTTACCAGAGAGCCGGCCTTCATGTAGCCATGGTCGGCGACGGCGTCAACGACGTGCTGGCGCTCAAGATCGCTGATGTGGGGATCGCCATGGGTCGCCAAGGCTCTATGCTTGCGCAGGAAACAGCGGATCTCGTTTTGGAGGATGACAATCTCGAAGGCGTGATGACGGCGGTGTTGGATGGCAGGGCCTTTTACAACAACACACGCAACGCCCTCCGATTCACGATGACGGTGAGCCAGGTCGACCTCGCGCTCGAAATGCTGGCAGGAGCGGGTCTACTCCGTTCAGGCGTTGGGGCCTGGACCAGCATCCCGACCAACCTTCTGGCCCTCGGACTCGCCTACGACACTCCCGGGCCGATTACGTCCATGCAACCAGCCCGGGAGTACGGCGGACATTTGCTCACGGATCAGGAGGTTTCGATGAGCCTTTGGCATGCCGCTGCTTTATGCGCCGCTGCTCTGCCGGCCGGCGCATACGGCGTGGTGCGATACGGATGGGGAGCAATGGCAGGAAGGCTTTTTCTGAAGAGCGCGCTTATCAACCAGACGCTTTACGCATTGATCTGCCGCAGCGATCGTCATGAAGGCTCCTATCGGAAAGAAAAGAACCCCCTCTTGTTCATGAGCCTGTTGGGAGGGTTGGGAATGCAGATCGCATCCGTGCTGACGCCAGGTTGGACGCCATCTTTTGGTCGAGCAGCAAACCGCCTCCTTGACGCATCCATTGTCACAACCTGCAGTCTTCTTTTGCCGGCCACGTGGCCTCGACCCTCTCGAATGCCTTGATACCTGATACCGGCTGCTGTCCTGGAAAAGGCGATGGAGCGCCGCCTAGACGGAAACAGGGATCGGGCGGTAACGACTCATCGAAGGATGGTTGCGGACATACCCTATATCTTCTTTATGTTCAATTCCGTGCAAAGTCTCCGGAACAGCCGGCCGTCCCTCTGTCCAGGAGCACGGCGTACGCTGTAACGCAGAAAGGCTACCAATCTTTTGAGGTTCGCCTCATATTCCGTGAGGGCGGTATGTCGATCAGCCCGATCACGACCCAGGCACTTTCTTGCCTCCCGCCAAGCCTCAAGGGCCTCTTTATCTGCCGCAAGAATCATGCTTTCAAAGTCCATTCCCTTGATGGCATCGATGAACCTTTCCAAGTCAGAAGACTCTGAAATCATGTCGTTTCTCCCTGTCACGCAAAATACGGTGCAAAAGGCCGGCAAATCGACCAGCCCCTTAGACCGCCTGTTTTCAGCTGGTCCTTAAACACACCGATGGACATGCCTCCTGAACTTATTCATACCACAGATCGAAAAGCGACACTGTTAGAATTCTGTTAGATATCAATCCTGCCGCTCTCACCGCACGGACTCCGGCCCCCCTGCAGGGCGGCTCGCTCATCCCTGACCCTCGCCGTGGTACGGGGTTCCGACCGATATAAAGTGCACGTTTTCGGCGACATTCATGAGGTGGTCGCCGATCCGCTCGCAGCATTTAGCGATAAAAAGGAGGGTCGTGCAGGCCTTGATACTCTCCGGATCCTCCGACATCACTCCACGAAGCTCCGTGAGGAGGCCGGAGTAGGCCTGGTCTATGCGCTGGTCCCGGTGCCATACCTCGATGGCTTGAAAGACATCCAGCTCAGCGTAGGCGCGAAGCACATCATGCAGCATGGTCAAGCCCGTCTCTGCCATTTCTAAGATCGTTTGAAGCGGCGCCTGGACGTTCAGGCCATTGAATTCGAAAAGGTGCCGGGCGATATTGGCGGCGTAGTCAGCGACCCGTTCGAGATCTCCCGCGATTTTCAGCGCACCGATGATCTGCCGCAGATCGACGGCCATGGGCTGCCGTTTGGCCAACAAGTGCACGGTGAACGCGTCGATCTCGCTTTCCAGGGCGTTGATGCCCGCGTCCGCTCGAAAGATCCTGCCGGCCAGATCCGTATCGCGGTGTTTGAAGGCCTCGATCGCGCCTGCGAGCTGTCGCCCGCAGGCCTGGCCCATTTCAAGGACCTTCGATTTCAGCAGTTCGAGTTCTCTGTCGTATGCCTTGACGATATGTCGTTTTTCCATGGGTTGTCTCACTATGGCACAGCAGTGGCCATCGAAAAGGTCATCCTGCAGGGGCCTTCACGTTAGGCGGGTCACTGGACCGGACCCGCGTCGGCACCGGGAGGACGGTCTGCACCGAACAAAGGGTAGACATGAAGTGTCCTCCCAAAGTCCTGCGCGCGTCTCACCGGGGATCACGATCGTCCATCAGCCGAAGCGGCCCGTGATGTAGTCTTCGGTGAGCCGGTGTTTGGGCTTGGTGAACATCTCAGGGGTGGTACCGATCTCGACCAGATATCCGAGGTGAAAGTAGGCGGTGCGCTGCGAGATGCGGGATGCCTGCTGCATGGAATGGGTCACTATGGCGATGGTGTAATGGCTGCGCAACTCATCGATCAGATCTTCGATGCGGGCGGTCGCGATGGGATCCAGGGCGGAGCAGGGTTCATCCATCAGGATGACCTCCGGGCTCACCGCGATCGTTCTGGCTATGCACAGCCGCTGCTGCTGCCCGCCAGAAAGCCCGGTTCCAGGCTGGTCGAGGCGGTCTTTCACCTCCTCCCAGAGACCCGCCTTTTGGAGCGCCGTCTCGACGATCTCGTCGAGTTCCACCCGCTTTTCCGCCAGGCCGTGGATCTTGGGCCCATAGGCCACGTTGTCGTAGATGGATTTGGGGAAAGGGTTCGGTTTTTGAAAGACCATCCCGACCTGTGCACGCAAAGGAACCACGTCCAAAGCGGGATCGTAGATATCCGTTTCGTCGAGCCGGATGTCCCCCGTGACACGGCAGCCTTCGATCGTGTCGTTCATCCGATTCAGGCAGCGCAGAAACGTGGATTTGCCGCAGCCGGACGGCCCGATCATCGCGATCACTTCGTTGCGGCCAATGTCGAGGGAGACGTTGAAGATGGCCTGTTTTGACCCGTAATACACATCCACATCCCGACAGGTCATGCGCGGGTTCGGCACGTGAATGTCCCCAATGGTGCGGAACGCCTTTGGGTCCGGGGTCTCGTTTGCCGTTGCAGGCCCTTGGTCGCTTTTTCCCCGGAACGGCAGGGCGGCCTGGTTCTTCATGCAAGCCTCGGTGCTGGAGGGTTGACGGTTTTCTTCAAGGTCCGATCCGATAAGAAAAAGTCAAGCAGCAGGTGCAGCAGGTGCTTGATTGCAGCCCGATCCTTTCTTTTTCGAAAGCGGCCGGGTCCCGGTTTCCCGGGTCCCGGCCGCTGCGGCAACGGGGGTGGCGCGCCGCTATTCACAGGAGAAGGTCTGTAGGGCCTTGACCGCTCCGGTGTATTTCTGCCGCTCGGCATCCGGCATGGGGATCAACCCCTTTTCAGCCAGATAGCCTTCGGGTCCCCAGGCCTTTTCGCTCGTGAACTCAGCCAGGAATTCCTTCATGCCCGGGATGACATCCACGTGCGCCTTCTTTACATAAAAGAAGAGAGGCCTCGATACAGGATACTCGCCCGAGGCGATGCCCTCGAAGGAGGGAGCGACACCGTTTACGAAGGCGCCCTGGATCTTGTCCATGTTCTGATCCAGGAAGCTGAAGCCGAAGATGCCGAGGGCCTTCGGGTTGGCCACCAGCTTCTGAACGATCAGATTGTCGTTTTCACCCGCCTCGATGTAGGCCCCGTCCTCACGGAGGGTATGACAGGCGGCCTTGAACTTCTTTTTATCAGCCTTCTTGAGCTCCGCCAGCATGGGCATCTCCAGGCCCCCTTTCTCCATGACCAGCTCTACAAAGGCATCCCGCGTCCCGGAGGTGGGAGGGGGACCCATGACCTCGATCCGGCTGTCGGGCAATGCGGAATTGACTTCCTTCCAGGTCTTGAACGGATTCGGGACGAGCTTGCCGCTTCCCTGCGGATCGGGAATTTCCTTGGCCAAGGCCAGGAAAAGGTCTTTCGTCGTGAGCTTCAGCGCCGACGCCTGCTTCGAATTCGCGATGACGATGCCGTCGTAGCCGATCTTCACCTCGACGATCTCGGTGACACCGTTTTTCATGCAGGTTTCACACTCGCTCTTCTTGATCGCCCTGGACGCGTTGGTGATATCCGGATGCTCGACCCCCACACCTTCGCAGAACAGCTTGAAGCCGCCCCCCGACCCGGTGGATTCGATCTTCGGAGTCTTGAACGATGTGGCCTTGCCGAACTGTTCCGCCACCACCGTGCTGAAGGGGTAGACTGTCGATGAACCGACGATGCTGATGTAATCTCGCGCCGCATGCACCTGCGCAACCGCCATGCTTCCAACCAATGCCAATGCCGTACCGAGTGTAGCGATTTTCCTGAACATACCTCTGTCTCCTTTTTTTCTGTCTAAATGTTTTGGGTTTTTCATGGCGCGGGCGATTTACCAGCGCCGCTCGAACTTCTTCCTCAACACAACGGCCAGCGCATTCATGGATATCAGGAATGCGAGGAGAACCATGATGGCCGCCGATGTCTTCTCGACAAAACCGCGTTCGGGGCTGTCGGCCCAGAGGTAGATCTGCACCGGCAGAACCGTTGACGGATCGCTCAGCCCCTGCGGGATGTCCACGATAAAGGCTACCATGCCGATCATCAGCAGGGGTGCGGTCTCCCCAAGGGCCTGGGCCATCCCGATGATGGCGCCGGTCAGCATGCCTGGCATGGCAAGCGGCAGTACATGGTGAAAAACCATCTGCATCTTGGATGCCCCGATGCCGAGAGCGGCCTCCCGGATGGATGGCGGCACGGACTTGAGTGCAGCGCGCCCGGCGATGATGATCGTGGGGAGGGTCATAAGGGTGAGGACAAGCCCCCCGACGATGGGCGCAGAGCGGGGCAATCCGAAAAAATTGAGAAAAACGGCGAGCCCGAGCAGTCCAAACACGATGGATGGCACAGCCGCCAGGTTGTTGATGTTGACCTCGATGAGATCGGTCCACCGATTTTTGGGGGCAAATTCCTCAAGATAGATCGCTGCGGCCACCCCGATGGGGAAAGACAGCATCAGGGTCACCAGGAGGGTGAAAAAAGAACCGCAGACGGCTCCCCAGATCCCCGCAAGTTCAGGTTCGCGCGAATCACCGGACGTGAAGAAGGTCTTGTTGAACTGGGACCGGATGCGTCCATCCTCCGCTAGGCGATCGAGCCATTCGATCTGACGGTCACCCAGACGTCGACCGCTTTGGGGAGCGTCCCGGTTGGATGGATTCTTGAAGAACATGTCGACATCGTCATCCGCCGGCAGCCACACAGGAAGGGTCTGCCCCATCAGGTCCGGATCTTCCCGGACCAGATCGCGCAGGAGAAAGCCTGCCCCCGAGCTCAAAAGGGCCGCCAGCTGGCGCCGTTCGCTGCGGCTCTGCACCTCGGGAAATTGTCTTTGCAGGGCGCCGCGCACGAGGGCCGGGTAATTGTCCGTGGCCGGATTGCCGGTATCCACCAGATTGGGATCGAAGAAAACGTCGAGTTGGATGACCGTCTGCCTGAAAGCGGTGTAGCCCTTGCTGATGATGGAGAGAAATAGGAAAAAGAGGAAGGCCAGGCTGAAAACAATCGCCGCGATGCCATAAAAACGGAAACGCCGCTCCGCTCGGTAACGCCGTCGAAGACCCTGATTGACGATATCGATGGTCCGCGCTCCATTCAGGTTCATTCGTATTGCTCCCTGTATCTGCGCACCACGTGCAGGGCAATAACGTTGAGGCAAAGGGTGGCTAGAAAGAGGATCAGCCCCAGGGCAAAGGCGGCCATCGTCTTTGGGCTGTCGAACTCCTGGTCGCCTACGAGAAGCGTCACGATCTGGACCGTAACCGTCGTAACGGTCTTGAAGGGGTTCAGCGTCAGGTTGGCGGAGAGCCCGGCGGCCATCACAACGATCATCGTCTCACCGATGGCCCGCGAGACCGCCAACAGGATCCCGCCAACAATCCCCGGCAGGGCGGCTGGAAGGATCACCTGGCGGATGGTTTCCGATCGGGTGGCGCCGATCGCATAAGCTCCGTCCCGCAGCGACTGGGGCACAGCGTTGATGACGTCGTCTGAAAGCGACGATACGAACGGGATGATCATGATGCCCATGACGACGCCCGCCGCAAGGGCGCTTTCAGACGAGATGGCCAGCCCCAGGAAGGCGCCGCTTTCGCGGATCAGCGGCGCGACCATCAGGGCCGCGAAAAACCCGTAGACTACGGTCGGAATGCCCGCCAGAATTTCCATGAGAGGCTTTGCGGCCGCGCGAAACCGTTTGCCGGCGTATTCCGAAAGGTATATGGCCGACATGAGTCCAATCGGCACCGCCACCACCATAGCGATGGCCGATATAAGCGCCGTGCCGAGGAACACAGGGACGGCGCCGAAGGTTCCGGAGGACCCGACCTGGTCGGCCCGGATGGCCATCTGCGGGCTCCACTCCAGTCCGAAGAGAAACTCCGTAACGGGAATCGCCTTGAAAAACCGGATCGCCTCGTAAAGGACCGAAAGAACAATCCCGATGGTGGTGAAAACGGCGATGGTCGAGCAGAGAATCAGGATGGTTTTAATCACATTCTCGACCTGGTTTCGAGCGCGCAGGCGAGGAGAAATCGCACGCAGGACGATGAGTGCACTCCCCATCGCCAATAGCAGGGCGAGGACACTCAAGGCAGCGCGGCTGGTCGCCTTCAAATCCCGGTAATGAGCGGCCGCGGCCTCGATAACCGGGTCGGCCTGCCCCGATAGGATGTTACCGGACACCAGATTACGGATATCGTTGACAACGAGGCTCAAGCGATCCGCAGGCAACGATCGGATTTCCTCCGGCAAATGCGCAACGACAAGATGGGTGATGATCCCGCTCTGTACAGTCAACCAGACCCCGGAGACGATAAGGGCCGGAATCCCACACCAAAGCGCTGTCAGCAGACCGTAGTAGGCGGGCCTGGAATGAAGCCCCCCCGCCGCGCCAGCGCGCCGGGCGACCGTTTGGGACCGCCGCAGTCCAAGCCAGTAGGCGGCGGCTGAAAGCGCAAGCAGGATGATGAAAAGCCCCTTTGTTGACATGATATGCGCAGAACCCTCTCTCGTCTCCGATTCCGGCGTGGAGCAGCGGCAACTGAACAGCAAGGACATATCCGGGCCCTCGATGCGTGCACCGCGCCTATATGGGGTGAAGGTACGTCTGCTCGGTTAGCATCGGATGATGTTCCCGTGAGAAATTGATTCAAAAAAAACCGGCTTCTTTATGCGCGTATTGGCATTGAACATATAATTTTACGGCCTCCCCCGATTCGGTCCGGCAGGGAGCACCCCAGAAATGCAATGCGTTTCCATCCGAAAATGGTCTTTTTGGCCAATCTCGCCGTCAATCTGCACATTTGCTTGTGCGGCGACCTGCAGGTCGCCTCCGCGCAAACGCTTGCTTTCCTTGATATTGGCCAAACCGGGACCCGACGCGAAGCGGTGGACTGAGCACCCGAAGAGTGTGAAGAAACCAGGACCCGCCCCGCAGGGGTGGGACTGAGCACGCACAGCGTGTGAAGAAAAATCCTCATTTCCGGATTGGAAACCGGGTTCTACCGGGAAATTGTTTCCGGATGGGATCTAATGCGGAAACTTCCAAGTCGAGTGACTTGAACACAAATCTTTTAAATTCCTTATACCAACAAAACAATCGACGGGTTAAATGTGCTGAATCATACAATTAATAGGAGATTGAATTGCAAAGCTTCAGCATAGATAAAGATCTTATATTGAAAATTCTTAACCAAGCTAAACCTCTCGGCCATCACACCGACAAAAGCAACCTGAATCTTGGATTCGGTTTTCTATATTACGGACTCGTGAGGTCGCTGCGACCGAAACATGTCGTTATCATAGGATCCGGCTATGGATTCAGTGTTGTCTGCATGGCTATTGCAATGATAGACAATGCTGTTGGCAAAATGAGTTTTATCGATCCATCATATAATTTATTAAAAGACGGACCTATCAAAACGATGGGTGGGCGAGGCAATTGGAATAACCCAGAAGATGTAAATGCACTTCTAAATCAGTTCGACATTGCTCATATTGTAAATCATTACAAAATGACATCGGAACATTTTTTCAATCACTATGAGAATTATAATCTGCCTTCAATAAATCTTGCATTCATCGATGGGAACCACTCATTCGAAAATGTCCGCTTCGATTTTATAAACGTTCTAAAAAGGTCCAAAAAGAACAGTTATATTCTTCTGCACGACACCAATATTTATATGCGGGAAGCCATAAGGAATACGGGAGTCAAAAGATGGCTGAAATACGTGAAGGCTAATAAATATATCGAAGTGGTCGATTTTCCCTATTCCTCCGGGGTGGCGATTACACGGGTACTGAAGGTCGAGGCATGGAAATATTTGCCCGAATAACCGTGGCTGGTCTTTTTATTTTGGGAACATGCCTGGGCGTCTTCGCTTATTGGCGTTATGCCTGGTTTTTTCGCAATCCCCCTCGGCGAACGCCGACTGGACCGAACGTGGTCAGTCCCGCTGACGGAACGGTTGTGTATGTGGAAAAGATTTCTCCATCAAGGCCCGTTATTTGTATAAAACAAGGCCACAGTGTAAGCGTGAATGAAATCGTAAAAGAGGATCTTGAACATACGAAGGTCATTATCGGCGTTTTCATGAGCCCCTTCGATGTGCACTATAACCGCGCTCCCATTTCCGGGAAGATCGATTTAATCAGGCATCATCCCGCCAAACGCAAAAATCTCCACATGGGACGTATGCATTTGCGAACCCTCTTCAAACGTTTGCCACTCTATGCAAACAGTCTTCATATCGTTGAAAATGAAAGGACGGTCACGATGATCCGAGGCTCTTTCAAAGAGACGCCTATCGCGTGCTATGTCGTTCAAATCGCCGGAGGTTCGGTCTCAGGAATCGACCAATTTTTCCACGAAGGTCAAGATCTGGAAAAAGGGGAGATCTTTGGAATGATTCGCATCGGATCGCAAGTCGATCTGGTCGTGACTTGGAATGACAGCATGAAGATACTGGTCAACCCCGGGGATAGAGTCCGCGCCGGTGAGACCATCTTCATCGCTTGAATGCCGCTCAGGAAGGATTTCTGATGCAGATATCGAGGCGACTCGGCGCATGAAGATGGCGCTTGCATCATTTTCGTCTGGCAGGGATCTCCAAGAGCATCCCGCCGGAAGGCTTCATCCATTAAGAGCCGTTTCCCAAACCGGAAATGAGGATGGTTCTTTAGCGGCTTCAATGCAGCCAGCCCCACCGCTTCGCGCCGAGTCCCGGTTTTGCCACGCCCAGGAAATCAGCCATTTGCCGAAAGGCCATCCCCAAGCCGCCTTGCAAGCAACGCTTCAGATCGATGCGGGGATCGGCCGAAAAGACCTTTTCCGGATAGAAACCATGGAGGATTGAAATGGAACCGATGCCACTGAAGGCTGATCTGCACGTTCACTCGAAATATTCGAAACGGCCTTCCGAATGGATCCTACGTAAGATCGGCTGCTCTGAGAGCTACACCGATCCGCAAAGACTGTACCAAACAGCCCGTGAAAGAGGCATGCATTTCGTCACGATCACCGACCACAACACGCTGTCTGGGAGCCTGGAGATCGCCCATTTGCAGGGGACCTTTGTCAGCGAGGAGATTACCACCTATTTTCCCGAAGATCGCTGCAAATTGCACGTACTCGCCTATGACGTGACTGAAGCACAGCATGCGGATATTTCCCGCCTCAGGGAAAATGTCTATGATCTGGTCGACTATCTGAACAAAGCGGGTATTCTGCATGCCCTCGCCCACCCGCTCTATGCCGTGAACGACCGGCTGAACCTGGAAACGATCGAGAAAATGCTGCTGCTCTTCACGCATTTCGAAGTCAACGGATCACGGGATCGGCACCAGAATGCCCGTGTCAAGGCAATCGTTCAGAAAATCGCGAAGGTAGACATCGAGCGCCTTGCGGATAAAACCGGGATCAAACCCGTTGGAAGAGAGCCCTGGAAAAAGATCCTGATAGGCGGGTCTGATGACCACTCCTCCCTAACGGTCGCGCGCACCTATTCGGAAGTGAAAGGGACATGCTCCAAAGAGATCTTTCTCGAGTCGATCCGCATGGGACACGTGACCGTTGCGGAGTGCGCCTCGACCCCCAAGACCATGGGGCACAACCTATACAGTATAGGCTATCAGTATTACGGCAGCCGGTTCGATCTGCACAAGGCCGTAAATCACGAACCCTTTCTACGCTTTACGGACCACGTGCTCACACCCAGACGGGACCGATCGGAGGACGGACTCCTGCGGCGCCTGAGGCAGGTCGCTTGGAATCTTCGCCGGCCGGGCGCACGGACGATTCCCGGGACATCAAGGCTCCAGGACATGCTCCTGAAAGAAGCCAGGGAGGTGATCTTCCGAGACCGTGTACTGAAACAGGTCCTGGAACGAGAAGTCATTCATCTCGAGCAGATGGACGAGGTGTGGTTCAGCTTTGTTAACCAGATCTCAGAAAAGGTGATCAAGAAACTGGCCGATTCGATTTTCGACAATCTTTCAGGCGCAAACGTCATCGATATTTTTCAGATGATCGGTTCTGCCGGATCCCTATACACCCTCTTGGCGCCCTATTTCGTGTCCTATTCCCTCTTTACCAAAGACAGAGAGTTCGCGCGCCGATGCCAGAGCGATCTTTTCGAAAACCGGAAGAAAGATCGAAAGCGATTAAAAATCGCCCACTTCACAGATACGTTTTACGAGGTGAATGGTGTGGCTCTGACCCTGCAGATGCAGCTTCAGATGGCCCTCAAGAATCACAAACAACAAACTATCATCACCTGCGACGTCAGGCCCGACGTATCCGGCGTCGTCAACTTCGCGCCGATCGGCGTCTATGAAATGCCGGAATACCCTGAGCTTAAATTGTATTACCCCCCCCTGCTGAAGATGCTCAACGCCTGCTTCGAGCAGGAATTCACCCATATCCACTCGGCCACTCCCGGCCCTGTGGGCCTGGCGGCACTGGTGATCGCACGCATTCTGCGCCTTCCTTTGCACGGCACCTACCATACCGCCCTGCCCCAATATGTGATGCACCTGACAGAGGACAGCGCGATGGAGGACCTGATGTGGCGGTACATGATCTGGTATTACAACCAGATGGAGGCCATCTATGTCCCATCCAAAGCGACCGGTGAAGAACTCGCCTCCCACGGCATTCCACGCGAAAAGCTGCGTTTTTACGACCGTGGCATCGATATCGAGCGTTTTCATCCTTCGAAACGCAACGGCTTTTTCAAGAAGCGGCTGGGGTTGACGGCCGACGCCATCAAATTGCTGTACGTCGGGCGGGTTTCTCGGGAAAAGAATCTGCCGTTCCTCGTCGAGGTCTTCAGACGTGTGGCCGCCCAAATGGAAGACGCTCATCTCGTGGTGGTCGGAGACGGTCCTTATCTGACGGAGATGCGCCGTGCGCTTGCCGGCTTCAACGCCTCCTTCATGGGCTATCTGGAGGGGGAAGACCTAGAGCAGGCCTATGCTTCGAGCGATGTCTTCCTTTTCCCATCGACGACGGACACCTTCGGCAACGTGGTCCTCGAAGCGCAGGCATCCGGGCTACCCGTCATCGTTACGGACTCCGGAGGCCCGCAGGAAAACGTGATCCCAGGAGAAACCGGCACCGTCGTACCGGCCGGAGCAGACTGCACGCCCTTCGTGCGTGCGGTCCTCGAGATCATAAACGACCGCGCAAAACTTACGGCCATGAAGGCAAAGGCCCGCGCATATATGGAAAACCGGTCATTTGAATCGGCCTACCTTCAGCAGTGGAACAGTTACCGCCATTGACTGCGGTCTAACGGCGTGTTGCAGAAACCGTTTTGCGCAAGTTGCTGAAAGAAAATTGTATCCAACGATTGCGAAATCCCGTGGAATGAGATGCACATACAAGTGCACCGCAGGGACACGGCATGAACGTGAAGCAGCAGACGGACGTCTTTCAGCAGCCTACTCATTGCTGCAGGGCGAACACGCCGTGCGCTTGGGGGTTGGACGTCAGGTGAAGGCGACAAAATGGGGCGGCCCTACCCCCGAGTCCAACCAAGTCTGTGCACCCGAGAGCAGAACCCGCCCATAAAAAAAGGACTCAGGGGATCTCCCTAAGTCCTTGATTCTACTGGAGGCGGCAACCGGATTCGAACCGGTGAATAACGGTTTTGCAGACCGCTGCCTTAGCCTCTTGGCTATGCCGCCCTCTAAGTGACAGAAGGGCTGATGGTTAGATCAGCCCCGTCGCTTGCGCTGGAGCGGGAAACGGGACTTGAACCCGCGACAATCACGTTGGCAACGTGAGGCTCTACCAACTGAGCTATTCCCGCTTGGTGAGCCTTCATTCTACATCACAGGGGACGTTTGTCAACAAAAAATCTGCGACCCGCCCGGCTCCGAAAATCAGACCTCCGAGCGCACAAACAGTTTCCGAAAATGGCTGAAGTAGTCCCATCCGGACCAGAGCGTCAGAATCAGCGCCACATAGAGCAACATCAGGCCGAGAAAATGAAAATCAATGCCCAGGTAGGCGTAGTGGAGGCACAGGCCCGCCAGGGACACGGATTGAAAGATCGTCTTGTACTTGCCGAGCGCGCTTGCCTGGATGACGATGCCCTCGCTGACCGCGATCGCCCGCAGGCCTGTGATCGCCATCTCCCTTGCAATGATGAGCATCACGATCCAAAGGGGGATTCTGTCCAGCGGAATCAGCGCGATCATGGTCAGAGAGATCAGGATCTTGTCCGCCAACGGGTCCAGAAACTTCCCAAAAACCGTCACATTCCCGTATTTTCGGGCCAGGAAACCGTCCAGAAAATCCGTGACCGAAGCCAGGCCGAAAAAGAGGGCGGCCAGAAACGCCGCCATCCTGCCTTCGAACTGGAGACAGAGAACCACCAACGGGATACAGGCGAGCCGGAACCCGGTCAGGGCATTCGGCAGATTGGCGATCCGTTTTTCGGCTTCGGCTGGCACCTTCGTCCCTCTGGAATCTTGACAATCTCTTGCAGGAGATTGCCCTCAAAGCAGTTTTCAGTCCCCGACCCTGCAGTATTGCAGGTAGAATTTCTTCACACGCGCGATAAAATCGTGGGTTTCCTTGAAGGGCGGCACGCCCTGGCATGCCATCACCCTTTCAGGTCCGGCGTTGTAGGCCGCCAGCGCGAGAACCGTATCGTTGTTGAAACGCTTGTGCAATTCGCTCAGGTAGCGCACCCCGCCGAGGATGTTCTGCTCGGGGTCGAACGGATTCATCACGTCCAGATCCACAGCGGTCGGCGGCATCAGCTGCATCAGCCCCTGCGCACCCTTGTTCGAGACCGCCCGGGAATTGAAATTGCTTTCGGCCTTGATGACCGCCTTGATCAGCTCTGGCTGCAGGTTGAAGCGCCTGGCCGCCCGATGGATGATGGCATCGTAATCCTGAGGACGTTTGGCGGCTACCCGTTTTCCGCTCCGGATATACGGTTTGTGACGCTCGCTTTTTTTGATGTTGGTAAAGTGAACCACACCGTTCTTGTCGACATAGCGGTAGATGTCCGCCATCGCGGCACCAGTCCATGCCAGAAACAGGATGATCCCTACCGCGAGCCCACCGATCCTGCAGGACGTTCTCCCCATGGGCCTACCCCATCTTGCGCCAGTCCGCGAGGAACTTCTCCAAACCAATATCCGTCAAGGGGTGTTTGATGAGCTGTCTGATCACGTTGAACGGGATCGTGGCGATGTCAGCGCCCATCATCGCCGCATCCACGACGTGGGTCGGATTGCGCACGCTCGCGACGATGATCTCGGTCTCGAACCCGTAATTGTCATAAATGGTGACGATCTGCTCCACCAGGTCCATTCCGACATGGCTGATGTCGTCGAGACGCCCCACGAAGGGGCTGATGAAGGCCGCTCCGGCCTTGGCGGCCATCAGAGCCTGCACCGGTGAAAAGCAGAGGGTGACGTTGACATGGATTCCTTCGGCCGACAGGATCTTGACGGCCTTCAGCCCCTCCTCGATCATCGGGATCTTGACCACGATGTTGTCGGCGATCTTGGCCAAATCCCGAGCCTCCTTGAGCATGCCGTCCTTTTCTACGCTGATGACCTCGGCACTCACGGGCCCATCCACAATGGAGCAGATCTCTTTGATCAACCCCTTGAATTCCCGTTTCTCCTTGGCCACCAGAGACGGGTTCGTCGTTACCCCGTCCACCATTCCAAGGGCATGGGCCTGTTTGATCTCGTCAATATTCGCCGTATCGATAAAAAACTTCATCTAGTGTTCCCCTCTCTCCCTAAAGGTATGTCCATCCGGAAACGGCCGTTTTCATCATGAGATACACTTTATCAAGAAAATCAAAATCTTGCGCGCAGATCCCGTGGCAAACGTGCGGATTGGCACCGAGATTGGCCAAACAGACCATTCCCGAATGATGTTATATAAGCAAGATCTGCGCCAACAAAACCCATCGAAACCGCATCCTGCCGAACTACAGAGACTTTTCAGTCCGGCTCTTCTCCTTCTCAAAGCGATCCGCGCAGGCCTCGCTGCAAAAAAAGTGGTCTTTTCCACCGATGTTGCGCTTCACGGCCTGGCGCACCGGAACATAGGTCCCGCAAAAAGGATCCTGCACCATCTCGTCGACCTGGCCGCCTGGGGTATCATAGGTCTGCGTCCTTTCCGCCGGCGGCTGGATCATCTTCCGGAAAAAACGGTATAAGATATAGATCAGTAATGCAAGGAGCAAGATGCGCATCGGATCATTCCTCCAGCGCAGAAACGGCCTGTTCACCGCTAGGCAGCCGATCCAGGAGAGCCTGCACGGTCATGTTCAGCACCGGATGCACCCACTCCGCCGCAAGTGCCGCAAGCGGGGCAAGCACAAACCGTCGCGTGTGCATCAGCGGGTGGGGGACCGAAAGATCCGCTTCGTCGATGACCTCCTTCCCGAAAATGAGGATATCGAGATCGATCGGCCGGGAATCCCATTTCTTCAAGCGGACACGCCCCATGCCCGCTTCGATCGCCAGCAACGCCTCCAGCAGCCTGCGCGCCGGGATCTCGACCTCGAGTTCTGCGACGGCATTGACATACCAATCCTGACCAACCACGCCGACCGGCTCAGACCCGAAAAAAGGCGAGACCGCCGCGACCCGGCACCCGGGGATCTGGTTCATCCGCTCGACAGCCAGGCGGCACTGCGCGGTCTTGTCACCCATATTCGAGCCGATACCGACGAAAACTGTGCTGGAACCCGGCATATCTCAGCCCTCCGCCTGGGGGGGCCGTCGGTCCGCCCTGTCATCCGCAAGCCGCGCGTGCCTACCCCGCGCGGAATCGCCGTCCAGGCCCCTTCCGCTCCCCCGATACCTGTATCAGCCAACGGTCGGCCCGCCTCCGAGGGGCATCCGCCCCAGGCCGGTCACAACCGCGGCAGGATGCTCCGGCCTCAAAGATTCAGTTTCTGAAGACGCTCGATGGCCTCGGCCAACCGTTCACGGTTCTGGGTCAATGCGATGCGGAAATAGCCTTCGCCAGGCTCACCGAAACCGTTTCCGGGCGTCACCACCAGGCCCGCTTCCTCCAGCAACCGGGTCGCCACTTGGGCCGATGTGTAGCCTGCAGGCACCTCGACCCAGAGATAGAACGTCGCCCTCGGGACCCGCAGCCTGAAACCGGCCTTCTCGAGGCCTTTTACCATCAGATCGCGGCGGCGGGTGTAAACGGTCCGCATTTCGTCCACACAGGCTTGATCCCCCGCGATAGCCTCGATCCCGGCCATCTGGACGGCCTGAAAGACCCCCGAGTCGATGTTGCTCTTGATCGCGCCGAGGCCGTCCACCGCCTCCCGATTCCCCACCGCAAACCCGATCCGCCAACCGGTCATGTTGTAGGTCTTCGAAAGGGAATGAAACTCCAGCCCAACGTCCTTGGCCCCGGGGACCTCCAGAAAGCTCGGCGGCTGGTACCCGTCGTAGCCCATCTCGGTGTAGGCGGCATCGTGGCAGACAATGAGGTTCTTGTCCTTCGCAAAGGCCACCACCCTCTCGAAAAATGCCCTGTCGGCCACGGCGGCCGTGGGATTGTTCGGGTAGTTGATGAACATCATCCGGGCGCGCCCCGCCACTTCGCCGGGGATCGCATCCAGATCGGGAAGAAAATCGTTCTTCTTCAGCAACGGCATGAAATACGACTCCCCGCCGGCAAACATCGTCGCGATGTGATAGACGGGGTAGGCCGGCGTGGGAACGAGCGCCACATCCCCCGGATCGATGAAGGCCAAGGGGAAATGCGCGATGCCTTCCTTGCTTCCGATCAGGGAAACCACCTCGGTTTTTGGGTCCAACTGAACGCCAAACCGCCTCCCGTACCACTCGGCGACCGCCTCTTTGAAGCCGCCCATCCCCGAATAGGACGGGTAGCGGTGATTTCCGGGATCTTCAACCGCCTTCTTGAGAACCTCGATAATGTGCGGAGGGGTCGGCAGATCGGGATCCCCCACGCCCAGATCGATGATATCCACGCCGCGGGCCTTCACCTCGGCCTTCTTGCGGTCTATTTCCTTGAAGAGGTAAGGCGGGAGGCGCTTGAGGCGCTCCGCCCTTTCAAATCGTTCCATAAGCGAAAAAACTCCAATCCCTGCAGATTTACAGATGCCTCAACCCCAGCACATCCTGCATGTCGTAAAGCCCCGGGGTCTGGCGCACCACCCAGTGAGCGGCCCTGACAGCCCCTTTGGCGAAGTTGTCGCGATTGTGCGCCCGGTGCGTCAACTCGAGCCTCTCACCGATCCCGCCGAACATGACCGTGTGCTCGCCGGTGATGTCTCCGGCCCGCCAGGTCTGGATCCCGATCTCGTCATCCGTGCGCGGCCCGATGATGCCTTTCCGTTCGTAGACCCCCACTTTGTCGAGGTCTTTTCCCTTCGCATCGGCCAGCACCTGCGCCAGGCGCATCGCCGTGCCGCTCGGCGCGTCCTTTTTCAGCCGGTGGTGGACCTCGAGGATCTCACAGTCGAACCCCGCCCCGAGGATCCGGGCCATCTCCTCCGCGATCCGGAACATCACATTGACGCCCACACTCATGTTCGGGGCCATGACCGTGCGCGTCCGCCGCCCAAGGTCCTGCACCTCGGCCAGCTGGGCGCCTTGAATCCCCGTCGTTCCGATCACCACGGCCAGGTTCTTGGAAACGGCAAAGCGCAGATTGGCCAACGTCCCCTCCGGAGCCGTGAAATCGATCAGGACCTCGCCGCGCGCAGCGGCCGCTTCGAGGGATCCAACGATCGGCACCCCGGTTTCTCCCAGCCCGGCTACGGCTCCGGCATCGGCGCCCACATCGGGGTGGCCGGGCCGCTCGAAGGCCCCGGCCAGCGCCGCCTCGGGGTCTTCATGAATCATGTGGATGATGCGCTTTCCCATTTTGCCGGCTGCGCCGGCAACGATTACCTGGATCATCTTCCTGGACTCCTTCTGGACCCTGGCAGGGTCTGATTCGCCTCGGCCCGGGCGCCCCCTCGATAGGGAACGCCGGCAGCTGTCCGGCCTGGAAGGGAGGACCGGCTTCACCGCGGGCACTACGCCGGCCGGACGCTCCCGGATCGATCCGTCAGATCAATCCATAGGACTCGAGGGCCTTTTTGAGCTTTTCACGGTTGGCCGGGGCCATCGGGCACAACGGCAGCCTGAACTCCTCCTCGATCATCCCCATCATCGCCAGGGCGGTCTTGACCGGAATCGGGTTGGTCTCGTAGAACATGGCCTTGCACAGAGGCAGCAGTTTGTAGAAAAGCGCCTGCGCCCCGGGGATGTCCCCCGTCTCCCAGGCCTTGATCAGGCCGGCGGTGTCCTTCGGCGCGATGTTGGCGGCCACCGAGATGACCCCTTTCCCCCCCAGGGCGAGAAGCGGCAGGGTCACGTTGTCATCCCCGGACAGAAGGGTGATCCGGTCTCCGACCAGTTCGACGATCTCGGCCATCTGGGCCAGGTTGCCCGAGGCCTCCTTGATGGCCACCACCTCCGGGAACTCCGCCAGCCGCGCCACGGTCTCAGGCAGCAGATTGACGCTCGTCCGGCCCGGCACGTTATAAAGAATCATGGGCAGGGACACGGCCTCGGCGATGGTTTTGTAGTGGCGGTAAAGGCCCTCCTGCGTCGGCTTGTTGTAGTATGGGGTCACCTGCAGGGAGGCGTCGGCCCCCGCACGCTTCGCGTGCGCGGTCAGTTCGACGGCCTCCATGGTGCTGTTGCCCCCGGTGCCGGCGATGACCGGAACGCGCTTGTTGACCGCCTCGATGGTGATATCGATGACGCGGTTGTGCTCTTCCACATTCAGTGTGGCCGATTCCCCGGTCGTGCCGCAAGGGACAATCGCGCTCGTCCCGTTTTCGATCTGAAATTCTATCAACCGCCGAAAGGCGTCTTCATCCACCTTGCCGTCTTTGAAGGGTGTCACGATCGCTACGATGGATCCCTGAAACATGGCTCTCCTCCTAGAAATCTGCAGTACCTGAAAATGATCGATGGACGGACACGCGGCCTGTCCTGTCGCCCCTTTGTCCGAGCCTTTTGGTGATGCGCACGCCGGCTGCGGGCGCCCGACACCGGGGGTCAGAGGGCCTCCGCATCCAGGGTGGCGCGGTAGATGACGGCCGTGTTCCCCTCGAGCCAGACCCTTTCGAAAACATCCCCCTGCCGCTCGAAGTGGATGATCAGGATCTCACCCCCGCGGGTCGCCACCTCGACGGGGGATGCGACCTCCCCCCGCACCGCCGCCGTGAGGGCCGAGGCGATCGCCCCGGTCCCGCAGGCGAGTGTCTCGTCCTCCACCCCGCGCTCGTAGGTCCTGAGCCTCACGCTGTGGCGCCCGAGGACCTGCATGAAATTCGCGTTCGTACCGGCCGGCGCAAAGTGCGCGTGATAGCGGACCGCCCTCCCGTGCTCGACCACGGGGTGCCGTTCGAGGTCTTCCACGTGCACCACCACGTGGGGCACCCCGGTGTTGACGAAGTCCACCCGCTCCCAGCCCGGCTGCAGGTCGATCCCGACATCGAGGGTCAGCCCTTTCGGCCGGGGCATCAGGACCTTGACCGTACGGCCGCTCACCTCGGCCGAAACCGGACCGGCGAGCGTCTCGAAGGTCATCCGGGGGCCGGCGATCCCCTTTAAATGCGCGAAACGGGAGACGCACCGTCCGCCGTTGCCGCACATTTCCACCTCCCCGCCGTCGGCGTTGAAAAAGCGCCAGGCGAAATCGCACCGGTTCGAAGGCACCACGAAGATCACCCCATCCGCCCCGACGGACTCCCGCCGGCGGCAGACCCGCTCCACCAGGCGGCCCATCTCGGTTTCAGCGACCACCCCTTCGCGATTGTCGATGAGGATGAAGTCATTGCCGCTGCCGCTCATTTTCCAGAATTCGATCGTGTTCATCGCTCTCGGACGCACCGCATGCCGCGCTCCGTTCCCTCCGGATCAGGCCGGCTCCCCCGGGAGGCTCTCGCCCCGAACCAGGTCTTCGAAGGTCTCGCGCCGGCGGATGACGTGAAAGATCCCGCCCTGAACCATCACCTCGCAAGGCCGCGGCCGCGAGTTGTAATTGGATGACATGCTGAACCCATACGCGCCGGCGCTCATGACCGCCAGCAGATCCCCGGGCTCGAAGGCCTCCAGTTCCCGGGCCTTGGCCAGGAAATCCCCCGACTCGCAGATGGGGCCCACCACATCGGCCGTCAGCCTCGGCCGCTCCCGGCGGGCAACGGGCTGAATGGCATGGTATGATTGATAGAGGCTCGGCCGCATCAGGTCGTTCATCCCGGCATCCACCACGAAAAAATGCTTCTGCCCGGTCGTTTTCGTGTAGAGCACCCGTGTCACCAGGATCCCGGCATTCCCGACGATCACACGGCCCGGCTCTAAAATCAGGGTCACATCGGAGCCCGCGAGGGTTTGCTTCAGCGCCGCGGCGTATTCCTCCGGGGGCGGCGGCGTCTCCCGATCGTAGGTGATCCCCAGCCCCCCGCCGATGTCGAGGCACCGGATCCGGATCCCGGAGGACCGGAGGGCATCCATCAGCCCGAGGACCTTCCGGAGGGCGTCCACAAAGGGCAGGACCTGGGTCAGCTGGGAGCCGATATGACAGGAAATCCCCATCACCTCGAGATGGGCCAGGGAAGCCGCGCGGGCATACTCCGCGGGCGCATCGTCGATGTCGATGCCGAATTTGTTCTCCTTGAGGCCCGTCGAGATGTACGGGTGGGTCTTGGGGTCCACGTCCGGATTAACCCGGAGGGAAATGGGGGCCCTCTTGCCCGCCCGCCGGGCCACCTCATTCAGGCGGTCGATCTCCTGAGACGATTCCACGTTGAACATGAGGATCCCGGCCTCCAGCGCATAGGCCAGATCTTCCTCGCTCTTGCCCACCCCGGAATAGACGATCCGTCCGGGCTCGATCCCCGCCCTCTGTGCACGGTAGAGTTCCCCCCCGGAGACGATATCCACCCCGCCGCCCTCCCGGGCGAAGAGGTTCAGGATCGCCCCGTTGGAGTTCGACTTCATGGAGAAGCAGGTCAGGTGCTTCAGGCCGGCGAAGGCCCCGTCAAACGCCCTGAAGTGCCGCTTCAGCGTAGCGTGGGAATAGAGGTAGAACGGCGTCCCCACCGCCTCGGCGATGTGGGCGACAGGCACCTCCTCGCAAAACAGTTCATCCTGGACATAATTGAAATGATGCATTCGCTCTCAACATCTTTCTCGAGGCGCCCCGAAACAGGCTTCCCGGCGCACCCCGGTTCATCACCGGCCTCCCCGCCGCCCGACCCCACAGGGAGAGGGCCCGGGTCTACGCCCTCAATATCCGGGCATGACGCAAGAAACTTCCCCGCAGACCGCTGCGCAGAAAAGGACAGGAGACCGGAACCGCAGGGGTTTCATTCGGCCTCCCGCAGCACCATCCTCAACCGCTCCGATGCCGGACCCAAACGGCCGTCGGGGGCGATCAGCCGGATCTCGAGATAGTGGACCCCTGGACTGGGATGGATGTTCACCCGGCTCTCGAAGATCTCTCCCTTGACAACGGTGCCCCGGATCTCCCGGTACCCGTGGTAGGAGACCGGACACCCTTCGCAGGGCGCGGCATCCAGGGCGAAATGGGCATAGTACACACGGCACCCGGCCACCTGCCCGGGATGAGGCTGCCTCTCCTGCGTCAGGACCTCCCCGGTCAGGGTGAGCACGCCCTGATGCCAGACGGCCTCGGGCTGGGTCACCACCAGGGTGAAAGGGGCCTTGGGCAGAAACGGCGGCCCCTTCTTGCCGCAGGCCGCGCCGGACAGGATTACCGTCAAAAAGGCCAGCCACCATAACGGCTTCAAAACCCCTTTCACGACACCCACTCCTTCCGTGCGGCGGCCAAGGCCTCCCGCACGCGCTCGGGACCCGTGCCGCCGGTCAGCTTCCGCCGCGCCACACACGCCTCGGCGCTGAGCCACCCGTAGACCTGCTCGTCGATCACCCGGCTGAAGCCTTTCATCTCATCGAGCGGCAGATCGTGGAGTTCGAGGCCGCGCTCCATGGCGTGCAGGACCATCCTCCCCACCACGCCGTGGGCCTCCCGGAACGTGACCCCCTTGCCGACCAGATAGTCGGCGAGGTCGGTCGCCACCAGATAACCCTCCGCAGCCGCCGCCTTCAGGCGCTCGGCGTTGAAGGTCACCTCCCTCAGCAGCCTCGCCATGATCTCCAGGCAGAGGGTCAGGGTGTCGGCGGCATCGAAGAGGCCTTCCTTGTCTTCCTGCATGTCTTTGTTGTAGGCGAGCGGCAGCCCCTTCATGGTGGTCAGGAGCCCCATGAGGTGGCCGTAGACCCTGCCGGTCTTGCCGCGGATCAGCTCCGGCACATCCGGGTTCTTCTTCTGCGGCATGATGCTGCTCCCGGTGCAGAACCCGTCCGAGATGGTGATGAACCCGAATTCCTGGCTCGACCAGATGATCAACTCCTCGCTCATGCGGCTCAGGTGCATCATGACGGCCGCCGCCGCAAACAGGAACTCCAGGATGAAGTCCCGGTCGCTCACCGCGTCCATGCTGTTGCGGCTGACGCCTTCGAAACCGAGCTCCCGCGCCACGCCCTCCCGGTCCAGAGGAAAGGTGGAGCCGGCCAGGGCCGCGCTCCCGAGAGGCAGCACATTCACCCGCCGAAGGCCTTCGGTCAGGCGCGCCCGGTCCCGCCCCAGCATTTCGACATAGGCCAGCAGGTGGTGCGCCACCAGAACCGGCTGCGCCCGCTGCAGGTGCGTGTAGCCCGGCATGATGAGGTCGACGTTCTTCTCGCCGAGTTCGATCAGGCTTTCCTGGACCCGGCCGATCAGGGCGATGGTCTCGTGGATGACGTCCCGTACGTAAAGGCGGATATCCAAAGCCACCTGGTCGTTCCGGCTCCGGCCGGTATGAAGCTTCTCCCCGAGGGCGCCGATCCGCTCGATCAGGTTCTTCTCCACCAGGGTATGAATATCCTCGAAATCCTCGCTGAAAGGGATCTCCCCGCGCTCGATGCCGCGCTTGATCTCCCCCAGGGCCTCGATCATGCGTGCGGCCTCCTCCTCCTGGATGATCCCCTGCCGGGCGAGCATCCGCGCATGCGCGACGCTCCCGAGGATATCCTGGGCGTAGAGGCGGCGATCGAAACCGATGGAGGCATTGAAACGGTTCACGAGGGTGTCGGTCTCCTCCTTGAACCGCCCTCCCCATGTCTTGCGGACCATGACGGCTGTTCCTCTCTCGAATCGTCTCCCGCGCCCCCGGCCGGCGCCATGCCGCCGCCGGAGGCCGTTCGATCAGCGTTTCTCCAGCAGGCGCGCGATCTTCAACCGCAGCCCGCTCAGGCGGATAAAACCCTCCGCATCCTTCTGGTTGTAGACCTCGTCCCCTTCGAAAGTCGCGAAATCCGGATGGTACAGGCTCGCCTCGGACTTTCTTCCTGCGACCGTGCAGTTGCCTTTGTAGAGCTTCAGCCTGACGACCCCGCTCACCCGCTTCTGGGACAGATCGATCATCTGCTGGAGCATCTCCCGCTCCGGAGCGAACCAGTACCCGTAGTAGATCATCTCCGCGTAGCGTGGAACGAGCCCGTCGCGGATGTGCATCACCTCCCGATCGAGCGTGATGGACTCCATCGCCAGGTGCGCCGCCCGCAGGATCGTCCCGCCGGGGGTCTCGTAGACGCCCCGCGATTTCATCCCGACGTAGCGGTTTTCCACCAGGTCCACCCGGCCGATGCCGTTCGCGCCGCCGATTTCGTTCAGGTGCGCCAGGAGGCCGGCCGGTGTCATGGCCTTGCCGTCGACCGCCACCGCATCCCCCTCCCGATAGGTGATCTCCACGTAGGTGGGCCGGTCAGGGGCCCTTTCCGGCGACACCGACAGCACGAACATGTCCTCGGGCGGCTCGCTCCAGACATCCTCCAGGATCCCGCCCTCGAAGCTTATGTGAAGCAGGTTCCGGTCGCTCGAGTAAGGCTTTTCCTTCGTCACAGGGACGGGGATCCCCTTGCTGCGGGCGAAATCGATCAGATCCTCCCGCCCCCTGAACGTCCATTCGCGCCACGGGGCGATGATCCGCATGCCGGGTTCGAGCGCCATGTAGGCGAGTTCGAACCGGACCTGGTCATTGCCTTTGCCCGTGGCCCCGTGGGAGACGGCGTTGGCGCCCGTCCGGCGCGCCGCCTCGATCTGCCCGCGGGCGATGAGGGGCCGCGCAAGGGAGGTCCCGAGGAGGTAGGAGGACTCGTAGATCGCGTTGGCCCTGAGGGCGGGCCAGACGTATCCGCTGACGAAATCCTCCCGCAGGTCTTCAATGATCACCTCGTCGGCACCGGTCTCGAGGGCCTTTTCCCGAATCCCGCCGAGTTCCTCTCCCTGTCCCAGATCCGCAGCATAGGCCACCACCGGGCACCCGTACGTTTCTTTGAGCCAGGCCAGGATCACGGAGGTGTCGAGCCCCCCGGAATAGGCCAGCACGATCTTCTTGATATCTTCAGCCAACGTCGTTCTCCCTTGTATGTCAGCCGCTGACAGCGGCGGTTATCATCACCCCTCCAACCCGACCGGGGGGACGCATCCCCCTGCGGTCGCCCGGCCGCTCAACACGGATGAAACCCCTCTGGAAAGAGATCCAGGAGACCGTTCGTCATGCTCCGTTGTCAAGGCCTTTTCGAGCCCCGCCGGAGCGGCGGATCCGAATCTGGCCTCACGCCAGCAGGAGGGTCTCGAGCAGGGCCTGATGCAGGTACATCTTGTTTTCGGCCTGGTCCAGAACCACCGAACGGGGACCGTCGAGCACCTCGGAGGCGATCTCCTCCCCACGGTGGGCCGGGAGGCAGTGCATCACGATGACATCCGGGCGGGCACGCGCCACGAGCGTTTCATTGATCTGAAAACCGCTGAAATCCTGCAGTCTTTTTTCCCGTTCGGCGTCCTGCCCCATGCTGGTCCAGACATCCGTGTTCAGCACGTCCGCCCCCTGCACCGCTTCGGCCGGATCGGCTGTGAGCCGGATATTGGGTGCACCGTCGCCCAGGATCTCAGGCTTCGGCGCATACCCCGGCGGGCAGGCCAGGACCAGTTCGAAGCCCAGTTTGCGGGCCGCATGGATCCAGGAATGGGCGACGTTGTTGCCGTCTCCCACCCAGGCGATCTTGAGGTTCCTGACCGAGCCCTTCTTTTCCTTGACGGTCATGAGATCGCTCAAGATCTGACACGGGTGATAGAGGTCCGTCAGGGCGTTGATCACGGGGATATCGGCCCAGCGTGCCACCTCTTGCACCCACTCCTGGGAATAGGTCCGGATCGCCAGGACGTCCAGGTACCTGGAAAGGACCTGCGCCGTGTCCTTCAAGGCCTCGTTCCGGGAAAGCTGGGTATCGTGACGGCTCAGGAAGATCGTCCCCCCTCCCGCTCGGAGCATGGCCACTTCGAACGAAACGCGGGTCCGCGTGGAGGCCTTGTCGAACATGAGGCCGAGGGTGTAGCCTTCCAGCGGCCGGCGGCGCGCATCCCGGCCGCCTTGCTTCAGCGTCAGGGCCTGCTGGATGACATCCATGATCTCGTCCGGGGCCCAGTCTCTGATGGTCAAAAAGTCCTTTTTTTTCATTTGTTTTCCACCCTGAATGACCCGGATCTGCTAGCCGGGTGACGCCACGCTTCCGAGGATCCGGTCGAGGGCCTCGACCAGTTGATCGATCTCCTCTTTCTTCACGATCAGCGGCGGGACGAACCGGAGGATCCTGTCCTGGGTACAGTTGATCAGAAAACCCTCATCCATACAGGCCTTGACGATCGGGCCGCCCGGAACATCGAGCTCCATCCCGACGATCAACCCGATCCCCCGCACCTCCTTGACGAATCCATACCTGTCTCGCAGGGCCTCGAGCCGTGACCTGAAATATCCCCCCGCCTCACGGCAATGATCGAGCCAACCATCCTCGAGGATGCTCGTGAGAACGGCCCTGGCGACCGCGGACACCAGCGGTGTGCCGCCGAAGGTCGTGGCATGACTGCCCGGGCCGAAGGCGGGTGTCAAGGCCTCGCGGGCCAGCATGGCCCCCATGGGCAGGCCGTTGGCGAGCGCCTTGGCAAGCGACATGATATCCGGCGCCACCCCGAAATGCTCGTGTGCGAAAAGCCGGCCGGTCCGCCCCATCCCGACCTGGACCTCGTCGTAGATCAGGAGCGTGCCCCGTTCGTCGCACAGGCGCCTGACCCCCTCGAGATAGCCCGGCGACGGCACCACCACCCCGCCCTCGCCCTGGATGGGCTCCAGGATGACGGCGCAGACGGTCCCGTCCACCGCCTGCGAAAGGGCCTCCAGATCGTTGAAGGGAACGAATTTGAATCCCTGCAGGAGCGGGTCGTACCCCTTCTGGATCTTGGCCTGGCCGGTCGCCGAGAGGGTCGCCATGGTCCTCCCGTGAAAGGAATTCGCCATAGAAACGATGTGATAGCGCTCCGGGCCGTATTTTTCATGGGCCCAGCGCCGGGCAAGCTTGATGGCGGCCTCGTTCGCCTCGGCCCCGCTGTTGCAGAAAAAGCACCGGTCCGCGAAGCTGTGCTCCACCAGCAGCCGCGCCAGTTCCGCCTGCGGCTGCGTGTAGTAGAGGTTGGATACATGCACCAGCTTTCGGGACTGCTCCTCGAGGATCCGCGTCACCAGCGGCGAGCTGTGTCCAAGGGCGCAGACGGCGATGCCGCCCACGAAATCCAGATAGCTCTTCCCGGCCTCGTCCCAGACCCGGCAGCCTTCACCCCGCACGAGGCAGATAGGAAACCGGGCGTAGGTCGGAAACATAAATCGATCAGCCAAAGCGATCGTCGGCTGTTCCGTTTTGTTCTCTTCCGTGCCTGACATGGTCATCTTCCGATCTTTCAGTTCGTTCCGTTTGGTTGGTTTGCGTTGCGGTTCAGGGGACGATCTCCGTCCCCACCCCTTCCTTGGTGAAGATCTCGAGCAGGATCGCATGCTCCTGGCGCCCGTCGATGATGTGCGTCTTGCGGACCCCGCCCTTGAGGGCGTCGAGGCAGCAGTTGACCTTCGGGATCATCCCTCCCTTGATCACTCCCCGGCCCATCAGCTCACGCGCCTCGCCCTCTTTCAGGGTCGAAAGAAGGCCGCCCGACTGGTCCAGGACCCCGGGGGTATCGGTCAGGAGGATCAGCTTCCGGGCCCTGAGGGCCGAGGCCACCGCACCGGCCACGAGGTCGGCGTTGATGTTGAAGGTCTCCCCCTCCGCACCGCCGCCGACCGGCGCGATGACCGGAATGAAGGCATCTTCCATCAGCTTGAGGAGGATCGTGGGGTCCACCGCCGTGATCTCCCCGACGAGCCCCATATCGATCAGTTCGGGGGGCTGATCCTCCCCCCGGCTTTTGAGGTATTTCATGCGCTGGGCCGTCACCAGCTGCCCATCCTTGCCGGAAAGCCCGACAGCGCGACCCCCGTTGGTGTTGATGAGGGTCACGATCTCCTTGTTGACCTTCCCGACCAGGACCATCTCCACCACGTCCATCGTCTGAGGGTCGGTGACCCGCATCCCATCGACAAAGACCGGCTCGATCGACAGACGCTTCAGGAGTTCGCCGATCTGGGGGCCGCCGCCGTGGACCACGACCGGGTTCAGCCCCACGTACTTCAGCAGGATGATATCGAGCGCGAAGTCGCGCTTCAGCTTTTCGTCCACCATGGCGTGCCCGCCGTACTTGACGACGATCGTGGCGCCGTTGAAGCGCTGGATGTAAGGCAAGGCCTCGATCAGGACCTTGGCGCGATCGGACTGGGTAATCATAGGATGTACCTGCTCAGGTTTTCGTCTTCGAGGATGTCCGCGAGCTTCTCGCTCACCGTTTCCCTGGTGATGGTGACCAAATCTTCCTCCATGTCCGGCGCCTCGAACGAGATCTCGTCCAGGAGCTTTTCCATGATCGTCGCCAGGCGACGCGCGCCGATGTTCTCCATCTGCTCGTTGACGCGGTTCGCCATGTAGGCGATCTCCCGGATTGCGTCGTCCTCGAAGTGCAGTTCGATGCCCTCGGTCTCGAGAAGTGCCCTGTACTGCGTAATGAGGGCGTTCCGGGGCTCGGTCAGGATGCGGTAGAAGTCTTCCTCCGAGAGGGAATCCAGCTCCACGCGGATGGGGAACCGGCCCTGCAGTTCCGGGAGGAGGTCCGAGGGCTTGCTGACATTGAAGGCCCCGGCGGCGATGAACAGGATGTGGTCGGTCTTGATCATCCCGTACTTGGTGATGACGGTCGAGCCCTCCACGATGGGCAGCAGATCCCGCTGCACGCCTTCGCGGGACACGTCCGGCCCGTAGCCCGACTCCGACCCCGCCACCTTGTCGAGCTCGTCCAGGAAGATGATCCCGTTCTGCTCCGTCATCCGCACGGCCTGCTCGATGACCTTGTCCATGTCGATCAGGCGCTGCGATTCCTCCTGGAAAAGGATCTCCAGGGCCTCCGGGACCTTGACGCGCCGTTTCTTCTTCTTGGCCGGGAAGAGGTTGCCGAAGACCTCCTTGATGTTGAACTCCATCTCCTCCATGCCGCCGCTCGAGAAGATCTCCACCATCGGAAGCTGGGTGTCCTGGACCTCGAGCTCCACGTAGCGCTTGTCGAGCTTGCCGTCGCGCAGCATCCGGCGCAGTTTTTCCCTCGTGGAGGACTTCTCGGCGCTGTCCACGCGGACCACCTCGAGGATCTTCTCCTTTTCGCCCTCCTCCTCGCGCACCTCTTCCTTGCGCTTGGGGAGCAGCATGTCGAGAAGCCTTTCCTCGGCGAGCTCCCGGGCCTTGCTCTTGACCTTTTCCTGCTCCTGCTTCTTGGCCATGTTGACGGCGAGTTCGGCGAGGTCGCGCACGATCGACTCCACATCACGGCCCACGTAGCCCACCTCGGTGAACTTCGTCGCCTCCACCTTGAGAAAGGGGGATTCAGCCAGCCGGGCCAGCCGCCGGGCGATCTCGGTCTTTCCGACCCCCGTCGGGCCGATCATGATGATGTTCTTGGGAGCGATCTCGTCACGCAGGTCCCGCGGCACCTGTTGGCGGCGCCAGCGGTTCCTGAGCGCGATGGCCACCGAGCGCTTGGCCTGGTCCTGGCCGATGATGTACTTGTCCAGCTCGGAAACGATCTCTCTCGGCGTGAGCACTTTCATCCTCGAATCTTTTCGACCTCTCATCCTGTCGCCCGGTTCCCCCACAGACCGCCCGCAACCCCAGGCACCGCCTCGCGAAGCGCTCCGCAACCCGGCGGGGGTCCTTCCATGCCTGCTCCGCCCCGGCTGCCTCAGGGCTGGAGTTCATGCACGATGATCTGTTCGTTCGTATAGAGGCAGATGGATGCAGCGATCTTCATCGACTCCATCGCAATGGTCTTCGCGTCGAGGGGCGAATGCTGCACCAGGGCCTGGGCGGCTGCCAGGGCATAGGGCCCGCCGGAGCCGATGGCGGCCACCGCCTCGTCCGGTTCGATCACGTCGCCCGTTCCCGAGATGATCAGGGTGTGCTCCTCGTCCATGGCCAGCAGCAGCGCCTCCAGGCGGCGCAGGATCCTGTCCGTCCGCCAGTCCTTCGCCAGCTCGACCGCCGCTCGGGTGAGATTCCCGCGGTATTCCTCGAGCTTGCCCTCGAGGCGTTCGAACAGGTTGAAGGCGTCGGCCGCGGCGCCGGCAAAGCCGACCAGCACCTGGTCATCGTACATGGGCCGCACCTTGTTGGCCTTGTGCTTCATGATGGTGTCCCCGAGGGTCACCTGCCCGTCCCCGGCCATCACCGCGCGGCCGTCCTTTCGGACAGCCAGGATCGTTGTCGCTCGTATGTCTTTCATCTGGACTCCATTCGCATCCCCTGGATCTGCCTCGACGTCCAGAGGCTGTCCAGCCCTCGGGAAAACCCCCGATCTTCGGTCGGCATCGGATCGTCAGCGGCTCCGGGGATGCGCCTTGTCATAGGTCTCCATCAGCTTGTCCAGGCTGACATGCGTGTAGCGCTGGGTGGTGGAAAGACTTGCATGGCCCAGCAGTTCCTGAACCGACCGCAGATCCGCCCCGCCGTCCAGCAGATGCGTGGCGTAGCTGTGCCGCATCGAATGCGGGCTGATCTCCGAAGGCAGGCCGGCCTCGAGGGCATAGCGTTTGACGATCCGCCCGACGCTCCGCGCCGTAAGCCGCCCGCCCCGGGAATTGATGAAAAGCGGCGCCCTGCGGTCATCCCCCCATCGCCCTTGCCTGAGAGGCCGTGTGGCCGCAAGATATTGATCCACGGCCCCCAGGGCCTGACGGCCGATGGGGACGATCCGCTCCTTGCCACCCTTGCCGAGGACCTTCACCAGGCGCTCGTCGGCATCCAGGCTCCCGATGTTCAGCCCCGCCAGTTCGCTGACCCGGAGCCCGCAAGAGTAAAGGACCTCCAGAACGGCCAGGTCCCGCAGACCCAGAGGAGTCTGTGCAGCGGCGTTCTCGAGGAGCCGGAACATGGCATCGACCGGCAGGTAATGGGGTATGCGCTTTTCCATCCGGGGCGACGAAAGATCGGCGGCCGGATTCTCCGACAAATATCCGTTCCGCTCGAGGAACCGGTAGAAGGACCGGATGCTCGAAAGCTTTCTCGCCATACTGGACCGTTTCAAACGGCCGTGCATTTCAGCCACGTAGCGGCGCAGCAGATCGGGTTCGACCGGAGGGGCTTCGGGTGGCCGGCCCACCGGGCCGCTCGCCCCTCCGCTGTGCTCCTTCGCCAGGAATTGGATGAATTGATCCAGGTCGATCGTGTAATTTCGCAGGGTATGGGGAGAGTAGCCTTTCTGATCCCGCAAATAATCCAAAAAACGCGCTTTCAGCTCCCCGATCGACACGCCTCGCCCCCCGAAATCCTGCGCCCGTCCAGGACGATTTCATTTTTTCTAAAAAAATGTGTATATTAACATCTTTCGCAGAATTGGCAATTAAAAAATAGGAGCGCTCATTCTGGGCTTGACTTTGAATCGGGCATTGATGTAGTTTCTCTGACCAAACGCTTTAATTTCCTAGCCTTTCACCTCAGGTTGAACATTCCGGCCCTGGAGGGCGGTCTCTAAGCGCCTGAGAAAAGAGGCTCGATTCCGGATATGGCTCATCTTTGCGTCCCGTCTTCACCGGCTCCCCTCGATCTGCGTCGTCCCTTCTCCGGGGTGGAATCCGGGCCGGTTGCCATGCGAAAGGCCTGGTGCACGCCCTTCCGGTGCACCGAAGGCCCCTGTGCCGCTGGGTGGGCTTACGCCTGCAAGGAATGGAAAAGCAGCCTGTTTAGGGTGAAAACTAATCCATTTTTATCAGATTCATCAGGAAAGGGTTAAAGTATGGAGAGAAAATCGGAACAGCTTCGCAACGTCGCCCTGATCGCACATGGGGGTTCGGGGAAAACGTCTCTGGCCGAAGCCATCCTGTTCAACGGCAAGGCGACCACCCGGCTGGGCAGAGTGGATGAAGGCTCCTCCAACCTCGATTTCGAGCCGGAGGAGATCAAGAAGGGGATTACCATCAGCACCGCCTTCCACCACTGCGCCTGGAGAAAGAATATCATCAACCTCATTGACACCCCGGGTGACGACAACTTCCTCTCCGATACGAAATTGTGCCTTCAGGCCGCGGATTCGGCCATCCTGGTGATCGATGCCACTGCCGGCGTCAAGATCGGGACCGAGAAGGTCTGGGCGTTCGCCGAAGAGCAGGCGCTCCCGAAAGTGGTTTTCATCAACAAGCTCGACCGGGAGCGGGCCGACTTCTACAAGGTCCTCGGAGAGGCGGAAGACATCCTGCAGGCCAAAATGACCCCCGTTTTTCTCCCGATCGGCGCGGAGGACCAGTTCAGCGGCATCATCGATCTCATCAAGATGAAGGCCTATCTCTACAGCAAAGATGCGAGCGGCGGGTTCGAAACCGTCGACATCCCGGCCGACATGGCCGATGAGGCGGAAGAGTACCGCGAAAAGATGGTCGAGAACGTCGTCGAGGTCAACGACGAGCTGATGGAAAAATACCTGGAAGGGGAAACCTTGAGCGCCCAGGAAATCGAAGACACCTTCATCAAGGGCGTCAACTCCGGGCAGGTGGTTGCCGTCCTGTGCGGATCGGCCACCCTCAACATGGGCGTCCCGCACCTGATGAACCTGATCGTCCAGGGGCTGCCCTCCCCGATTCAGAGGGCACCCAGGAAAGGCACCGCCCCGAAAACCGGTGACACCGTGGAGCGGGCCCCCTCGGCGGAGGCCCCCTTTTCCGCCCTGGTCTTCAAAACCATCGCCGACCCCTTCGCAGGGAAACTCAGCCTGATCCGGGTCTTTTCAGGGACGCTCGAAGCCGACAGCACAGTCTACAACCCCATCAAGGACGTCAAAGAAAAATTCGGACAGCTGCTGCTGATGGAAGGCAAGAAACAGCAGCCCCTCGAGATGGTCGGACCGGGGGACATCGTCGCCATCCCCAAACTCAAAGAGACCACCACGGGCGACACCCTCTGCACGGAGGGCGACCCGATCGTCTACCAGCCGGTGCAGCCGTTGCCGGCCGTCATCTCCTACGCCGTCGAGGCGAAGGTGCAAGGGAGCGAAGACAAGCTTTTCAGCTCACTTGCGCGCCTCCTGGAAGAAGACCCCACCCTTCGGCTCGAACGGGATCAGACCACCGCGGAGATCATCCTTTCCGGCGCGGGGCAGATCCACCTCGAGACCACCTGCGACAAACTGCAGCGCAAGTTCGGCGTCGAGGTCAATCTGAAGCCGGTCAAGATCCCCTATCGGGAAACGATCAAAAAACCCGTCAACAAGGTCATCTACCGGCACAAGAAGCAGACCGGCGGCCGCGGGCAGTTCGCCGAGGTGCATTTCGACGTCATGCCCCTTGAAAGAGGCTCCGGCTTCGAGTTCGAAGAGGCGCTCGTCGGCATGAACGTGCCCCGCAACTTCGTCCCGGCGGTCGAGAAGGGGCTCCAGGAGGCCATCCAGAAGGGCGCACTCGCCGGAGCGCCCGTCGTGGACCTGAAGGTGCGTTTCTTCGACGGAAAATCGCATGAAGTCGATTCATCTGAAATGGCCTTCAAGATCGCCGCCATCATGTGCCTCAGAAAGGCCGTCCAGGATGCCAGCCCAACCCTGCTCGAACCGATCATGAAGCTCGAGATCGTGGTTCCCGAGGAGTACATGGGCGACGTCATGGGGGATCTCAACAGCCGGCGCGGCCGTGTGCTCGGGATGGACAGCGAGGGGCGCTATCAGGTCATCAAGGCCCAGGTCCCCATGGCGGAGGTGCTGACCTACGCCCTCGACCTCAACTCACTGACGGGCGGCCGCGGCACGTTCCGGTTGGAGCAGTCCCATTACGAAGAAGTGCCCGCCCAGCTGGCCGACAAGATCGTGGCGGCCTTCAAGACAGAGGAGTAGATGCAGCGAACCTTCCAGGCCGGTGTCCTGACCATCAGCGACAAGGGTTCCCGCGGCGAGAGAGCCGATGAAAGCGGCGCAGTCGTCGCGGGCATCCTCGAGCAGGCCGGTTTTCATGTCGCCAAACGGGGCATCGTCTCTGACGATGTCGAACAGATCCGCGGCACCCTCACCGAGTGGGCGGACAAAGAAAACCTCGACCTGGTCCTCACCTCGGGCGGCACCGGCCTGAGCCCCACGGACGTAACCCCTCAAGCCATGGACGCGGTCCTCGATTACGAGGTCCCGGGCATGGCCGAGGCCATGCGGGCCGCCAGCCTCCTCAAGACCCCGCACGCGATGATCTCGCGCGCCAAAGCGGGCGTCCGCCGATCCTGCCTGATCGTCAACCTCCCCGGCAGCCCCAGGGGGGCCCGGGAAAACCTGGAGGTCCTCCTCCCCGCCCTGCCCCACGCCCTGGCCAAGCTGCAGGGCGACCCCTCCGAGTGCGCCACGGCTTAAACATTGACAAGTTGTCAAGAGATCCATCCTCCGTATGCAATCGATCCGATCGGGGGCTTCGATCCCGACTCCCAGACAGGGAGCAAGGGGATAAACCGTTGTTTATCTGAAACACACCCTTCATGCTCCAACAGATCTTTCCCTCCTGTACGATTCCAGGTAAAATGGATAATGAAGAAACTCAAGGAGGCTTTTGATGCCCTGCACCCTGCGGGTCCTTCTTATCTGCCTGATCGGCATGCTGTCGGCGCACGGCTTGGTTCGAGCGGGGGAAAACCCTTGGATCTCGTTCGAGGAAAAAGGCGCCGTCGTGGACCGGATCCAGATCGAAGTGGACGATGTCTTCGATCTGGACGACCCGAAGGAAAACCACTGGCTGGGGCGGACCGCCAATTTCCTCCACATCGACACCCGCCAGAGGATCATCCGCAAGAACCTGCTCTTCAAGGAAGGGGAACCCGTCAACGCCCGGATCATCGCTGAAACCGAGAGGCTCCTGAGAAACCTGCCCTATCTGATCGACGCCGAGATCGTGCCTGAAACCGACCCGGACGGCACGGTGACCGCCAGGGTGAAGGTGCACGATGCCTGGACCATACGGGTGGGAGGAAAATTCAGCGATATCGGCGGGGACCAGGATTGGCGCATCAGGCTCGGGGACGTCAACCTTCTCGGCTATGGCAAGCAGCTTTTCGTGAGCCATGGGAAAGACAGTGAACGGACCACGCAACAGATCTTCTACACCGACCCGCTCCTTTTCAATACGCGATGGACCCTCGACACCGCCTACGAAAACTTGTCGGACGGAGATCTCAAGCTGTTCCGTCTGGAAAGAGGCTTTTTCGAATACACGACCCCCTGGGCGGCCAGCTTCGCCTTCCAGGACGAGAGCAGGATCCACACCCTTTACGATCGGGACCGGGAAATCTACAATTTCCGCTTCAACCCGCAGCAGATCTCGGTCGGCGCCTGGAAGCTGCTCCGCTTCCGGCATCGCACGGCGATCCGGGCAGGGGTCGAATACCGGCACATCGATAAACAGTATGGGGAGCTGAACCAGCTCTCCACGCCCACGTTCTCCGCCCCGGAGCTCAGTGACCGCACTTACAGCGGACCGCTCCTCCACTTCTCCCTCAACCAGGACCGCTACGGATCCTTTCGCAACCTCAAGGCCGTCAGTGTCACCGAAAACTACAATCTCGGCTGGGACCTGGCGCTCGCCGGCGGCTACTTCTCGACCGCTCTGGGAAGCGAAACCGACGCAGGCTATTTCGAGGCATCGGCGGCAAAGGGGCAGCGCCCCACCCCGGAATCCCTTTTCCTGGTGCAAGCGACAGGGCACACCCGCACGGAGAGCCAAGGATTACGTGACGCGCTGGGGAGCCTTCAATTCACCGGCTACCTTCAGTCCTGGCCTTTTCAAACCCTGGCAGCGAATCTGGATCTGACCGGCGGATATGAAATGGACCCCGAAAACATGATCTACATCGGTGCCGAGGAGGGCCTCAAAGGCTACCCCTCCCACTTCAGAGCGGGGGATGCACGCTGGGTGTTCGCGCTGGAAGACCGGGTCATCCTCCCGTGGGACCTGTGGGGAATCGTCCAAATCGGTTTCGTCGCGTTTGCCGAAGCGGGCGCCATTCGCAGCCCGGACGGGGGCGGTTGGAGCAAAATTTATGCCGACGTAGGGGGAGGGCTGCGCCTCGGGAACTTGAAGAGCGCCTTCGGCCGTGTCATCCTCCTCACGGTGGCCTATCCCCTTGTCAAGGAAGAGGAGGCGGACGGCTTCCAGGTGCTGATCGGCAATGAGGTCCGGTTTTGACCGACAGGGGTGCCGAGGTCATTCGATGACTCCTTCCCGGGTCAGCGCATCGATCTCCGAACGGGTATAACCGAAGCCCTGCATGATTTCCACGGTGTCGGACCCGCGCGGCCCGGGGTGTTCGCCCGCTGCACCGGGCGTCCTCGAAAGCCTCGGAGCCGGGGCGGGCTGCACCAGACCCTTGCGCTCGATCAGCAGCCCCCGTGCCCCGCCGTGCGGGTGCCCCCCCACTTCGTAGGGTTCGAGGACAGGGGCGACGCACGCATCGGTGCCCTCGAAAACGGCCGTCCATTCGTCGCGCGTCCGCGTCTTGAAAACCGCCGTGAACCGCTCCTGCAGCAGAGGCCAGCCGGATCGGTCGTCCTGGCGCGGAAGCGCCTCCGAATCCAGGCCGAGCCTCTGCAGCAGCACCCGGTAAAACCGCTCCTCCAGCGCCCCGACGGCCATGAATTTGCCGTCGGCTGTTTCATAGGCCTGGTAGTAGGGCGCTCCCCCGTCGAGGTCGTTCACCCCGTGCTCCGTGCGCATGAGTCCATGGCCCATGAGGCCGTAAAGGAACGTGCAGAGGCTGGAGGCGCCGTCCACCATGGCCGCGTCCACCACCTGCCCTTTTCCGGATCGGCTGCGCTCGATCAGCGCCAGCAGGATCCCGAAGGCGGCCAGAAGGCCGCCGCCGGCAAAATCGCCCAGAAGGTTGCACGGCGGGAGCGGTTTTTCGCCCTTGCGCCGGAACAAGGACAGAGCCCCCGAAACAGCGATGTAGTCGATGTCGTGGCCCGCCATGTTCGCATAGGGCCCCGTCTGCCCCCATCCCGTAAGGCGCGCATACACCATGCCGGGGTTCCACACGAAGACCTCAGCGGGCCCCAGACCCAGCGCCTCCATCACCCCGGGGCGATAGGGTTCGAGCAGGACATCGCCCTGCGCGATCATCCTCCGGACGATCTGCCTCCCGGCCTCGTCCCGGAGATTCACCCGGATCGAGCGCTTCCCCCGATCGAGAGGGTTGCGGTCCATGATGTGCGGGATCTCGGGCGCCCCGCGGGTCGGACGGTCCACCACTACGACATCGGCCCCGAAATCCGCCAGCAGCATCCCGCAGTAAGGCGAGGGCGCAAGCCCCGCCATCTCGATCACGTTGTAACCCGTCAAAGGACGCATCTCATTCTCCCCGTCTGTATCCTTTCAAAGCCAAGGCCGGTGGAAGCCGATTCAGACTTCCCGTCGATCCGCGCGCAGGAGGCCGGATCACCAGCCTGTCCCCATCCCGCGCCACAATCGGCACGGCGTCGAACAGATCCCGCTGCAGGCAGAAGAGCGGATCCTCAGGCGGCAGATAGGGCCTCGATCGCGTCAGAAATTTCTGTGCCGTCGGTTGAAAAACGACCTCCCGGAACACCTTTACCGGGTCGTAGAGGGTGCCGTTGAGGAGGTGCTCCAGATAATCGGCGCAGGCCTCGTCCTCCGGGGCGGGCCTGAGTGCCCGGTCGCCCATCGCGACGAGGGTGACTTCCCCGAGTTGCAAGGCCTTCAGGTATTCCGCGATGGCCGAGGCCGTTACGAAGCTGCCCAGGATGACCTCGTCGGCGCTGGCCGCCGCCAGGCTCACCCCAGCCACCCCGGCGGTGGTCCGGTGGATGACGGTCCTGCCCTCGAAGAGCCGGGCGCCCTCGGCGATGATCCGGGAAGGGGAATTCCCTATGTCCCCGCCTTCGATGGGGACCTCGTCGACCTCCCCCACCAGCACCGCATCGGGGTGCAGGCGTTTCAACTCCACGGCCTTCAGGGGATCCGCCTCCAGGATGACCTTCGCAGCCCCGAAATAGAAAAAGAGCGGCGTGCAGGAAAAGGCTCGGAACACATCGATGACGACCACCGTGCCCCGCGCCCCCCGCGCCCCCTCCGCCATACGTTTTCGAATCACCTTCATACGCAAAACCGGCCACCGGTCCTTTTCGGCCACTCCGCCCCCGGGCGGAGCGGCGCACATCGTGTGGCATGACCACGGAGCCGTCCACCCGGGCACAGGCCGCCAGCCCATGCCTTGCAGCCTGCCATATTCAATGGCTTCCGGCACCTGATCCGAACCCGGTGAGAACCGGAGTCCTCCGCCGGGCCCAACGCCTGACGAAGGCTCGGGGCGCCGGATTTTCATCACGCCTGCCCGGTGGTCTTCCGGTGAAACGCTACCATATCAAGGCAGCAAATTCCACGGCTTAAATCGTATCCATCCGGAAATGAGGATCCTTGGTTAATATCTGTAAAACCAACAGTTTGCCCAGAAGCGATCTGCAGGTCGCCCCGCAAGTAAACGTGCAGAATGACGCCGAGATGGGCCAAAAAGACCATTTCCGGATGGAAACGGAACAGACGTGGACCTACGCACCTTTCATCGGACGCGCACGAGCGGCGTCTTGTAGACCGTTCTCGGGATGGTCTCCGGAGGAACCAGGTTGGCCTCGATCTTCACGACAAGGATCTCCCTGACCTTGTTTTCGATGTCTTTCTTGAGTCTCACCTTGTCCTCCACCGAAGGCAGCACCTCGATGTCCACCGGGATGGGCTTGTCGAACCGGACCTGTGCGGCGGAATCCTTGACCACCTGGAGGTAGCCTGTGAGGGCGTCCTTGAAGGAGGTCACCACCACATCGCGGATCGCCGAAGGAAACACGTTCATGGCCTTGTAGATCAGCATGTCATCGACCCGGCCGATGCAGCGCATCCTGGGCGATGTCCGCCCGCAGGAGCAATCGACCGCCTCGACCCGGATGAAGTCATGCGAGGCGTAACGGATGATAGGGGTCGCCTCCCGGGTGATCGTCGTGTAGACGGGCTCGCCACAGACGCCGGGCTCCCAGGGCAGGTGCTTCCCCGTTCCGGGCTCGGTCAATTCCACCATGACATGGGGCTGCGCCGTAAAATGCATGCCTTTTTCCTCCTCGCACTCCGCCCACATCCCCGGCATGATGTCGGCCAGCCCCATGATCTCGCGTACGCTTTCGGCGCCCCACAGCTCCTTGATCCGATCGCGGATGGGTGCTTCGCCGAGGCCCGGCTCCCCGCCCCCGAGGATCTTGCGGATCCCCAGGTCCCTCGCATCGACGCCGAGATATTTGCGGCAGTTCTCGGCCAGGTACAGGTCGAAGCTGGTCGTCCCGAGGATCGCCGTGCAGTGCAGGTTGCGCAGCGTTTCGAAGAGCCTTTCCGTGGCGAGTCCGCCCGCCCAGACGACCGTCGCCCCGATGTGGCGCATCCCCTCGAAGTAGGGCTCCCCTCCGGCGAATATGGGCGTGCCCACCACGTGCGCCGCCACGTCGCTTTTTCGTATGTTCGCCGTATAGGTGAAGGCGGCCAGCGACTCGCGCCAAGACTCCAGGTCTTTCCGGGTAATCCCGTAATATACGGGACGCCCCGTCGTTCCCGATGACGAAATGACCTGAACGATGTCCTCCGTCCTGGCGACCTGGATCGTCCCCAGCGGGTTTTCGGCGTCACCTGCCAACTGGGCCTCACGGATCTCGCTTTTGGTCATCACCGGAACCGCTGTCAGGTCGTCGAAGGACGCAACAGCCGTCGTTTCCGCCAGGTGCTTCCGGTAAAACGGCGAGTTGGACTTTACATAGTCGAGCAGGAGGTTGAACTTTTGGAGCCAGTACTTGTGGACATCCGCCCACGGCATGGCCTCGAACCGTTGGTTCCAATAATCACCCATCCTTGCACCCCTCCATGACCGGGAATCGATGGCGGCTGGACGGCCTCGAAGCCCGAGTTCCGCAGCGCGCGAAACAGCCCGTCGGCAGCCAGGATACGCCCTTGATCCCGGGTATTTCAAATAGTTGGTATCACCGTTCGAAGCCGCCTCTGCAGCCCCCGGCAGCTTGATCGGAAAGCCATTCCCCAGATCTAAACGCCGGCGGCATCCACCTGCCAGCCCTCCTTGAAAAGCCTCAAAAACGGAAAGCCGCCCTTGCTTGACAAAGAAATGCCGAAAGATAAATCGTGTCCCCTAACCTCGTGTCCACCGGTCAACCGCTATCGGAGATACTCGCGGATAGCCTGGATGCCGCGGATCATGGCCTCCTTGTCGACATCGGCGGAAATCTCATCCTCCGTCGTCAGTATGAATAGGCTCGAGGCCTTTAACGCCCGGCCGACCCCGCACCGCTCCAGATACGCGACGATCTCCCCGGGGGGCTTCTCCATCACAGACACCGGTATGGAGAAAGAGATCTTTTTCGCCGGTCCCCAGAGTTCCGGTTCGGCATCGGCCGGAAAGACCAACGCCTCGACGGTCCGCCGCAGAACCGCAATGTTCTCCTTTCCAAATTCCTTCTGCATCAGAAGCGCTGGAAACCCGTAATACTTCGCCGTGTTCCAGATAGGCGAGTAGACTCGGGTCAAGACCCTCGCGAGATTCGCATCCAGGAGCGGCAATGCGTCCTCGGCGACGAACATGATGTCGATGCCCGTCTCGCCCAAGGCCCTGGCAAACGTCAGGACCGCCTTCGTGCAAACGGAAAGGAGCCTCGGTTGAGCCATGACCTCTCCGGCCGAAAGCCCCGTCAACCGAACGGCAAGCGTCACGGGCCCGTTCAACCATCCGGTCAGCAGCGTTTCCGGCAGAAGCATCTGCAGCCTTTTGGTCACATCGAGCGCGACCATGACCCTTTCGTTCCGCAGGAGCTCATCCATCCGGTTTTCGAGTCCGTAGCACTCTTCCAGGCTCAGAGATTCATCGGCCACTGCTCCGCATAGAGAAACCAGAGCGTCGGGCAGAAGCTTCGCGTCGCCATAAGCGAAGATGGCCTCCAGGCCGAAATGCCTCTGGATCGAGCGGAGCGCGTTCGAGACCTTGGTCGGGTCATGGAGAAAGGTGTTCAGCGGCAGGTCCTCCAGCAGCGCCCCGAAGGAAAAGATCCACGGCACAAAGATGCGCCCCTTTTTGAGGCCTTCTTTCTTTACCCGGGACATACCCATCCTCCTTTGAGTTTCCCCATCCGAGTCCTCGCCTCCGTTGTCACATCGTTTGATCCCCTATCGACCATGCCGGGGGAACCCGCACCCCGAGGATCCACCCGGTCGCCAGGTTCCCGGCATGTCCTCACGCGCCCACCCTCTCTATCGAATGCATTTTAGGTGAATGCGCCTGCTCGGTCAGCCCTACGGTCGGAAGATGGGCTGGATGCACTGGGCGTCCGGCCAGGTTCCGTAAAACTTCAGGATCGCATCGTCCACCTTCAGGCCGGTCCATTCGGCGGTGAACTCATCAAACGGCTTTCCCCGCGCAAGCCTTGCCAGGCGCTCTTCCTTCCGCGCCGCTTCGGTCCCCTCCCGGTCCAGCTTGAGGCTCTGCGGGTCATAGAGGACCTTGTAGACCTGCTGCGCCGACCAGTCCGAGATGATCTGGTCCTTGATATCCTGGATCACCTGGTCCGGCTCCCGGTCGAGGGGATCGCCGTAGCCTGCGCCCCCTGTCGCGAACCCGAACGTGATCACGTCGTTCTTCTGGAACATGGTGGTAGGCCGACCGAAAAACTCGTTCTGCCATTTTCCACCGACGGTTTTCCGGCTCAGGATATCGAACAGCTCCAGGTTGAGATCCTTATCCCCCTTCTGCATCCGCTCCATGAGGTCGGCGCCGCGGATGCTGAGCCCCGGGACGGTGCAGGGGGCGTAGCCGCCGAAAAGGCCCTGAGGGGTCTGGACCTTGCTGTTGTCCGCGATCGCCATGAAGAAGACCTGGGGAGCGTGGTGAGCCACCCATATCTGCACGGTCCCCACCCCGCCGCGGTACTTGCCGTGGCCGCAGGAATCCTTCCAGTGATCTGAAAGGGGAACGAGCAGGGGCAGGTCGAGTTCCATCTCCTCGACATCCGGCGTGCGGCCGAACACGCACCACGGGAAGCCGAAGGCGTTGACGCCGTCCATGGTGGGGCGTCCGCCCTGGCCCTCGCTGTTGATGGAATAGGCCAGCATATCCGCGAACGGCAGATTCCACTGGGAAAGTCCGGCCAGCACCATGGCATTCCCGGCATTGCCCTGCGAGGCGGAGGTCTGCTGCCACATATCCTTCGTGCTGAACATCATTTTACCGAAAACGCCGTGCAGTGCGCTCATGACGCCGGTCGAGATCATGACTGCACAGCTGGTGGCCGCCCGCGCATCCGGATTGAGGCAGGACCCCTCGGGAAAGATGAAATCGAAGGGTTCGAACGTGGCGCTGCTCACCGGGAGGTCATGGAAGATGTATTCATAGATGAAGTTGGAGATGTGCCCCACCACCGCCTGCACGTGGGCGTTGTAGGAATAAGGGTTCTCCGGTGAGGTCCCGGTGAAGTCCATGGTGAGCCGGCTGCCTTTTTTCGTCGCCGTCATGAAGCAGGAGCGGATGAGGCCTACCTCCATCCCGACGCCGTCGGCGAAGTTGACCGACGTGAAGGTGCCGTCCGGCCAGGAGGCGATTTTCTTCCGCGCCCCTTCCTCCGCGACGATGAGCATCTTGCGCATGAGCCCCTTGACGTAGTCGGGGCTTTTTTCCTGCGCCAGCTCCACCAGCCGTTTGCGGGCCCGGTCAGCCGCCGTGGCCCTGGCCTTGAGGTCGATGACCACCATCTGGGGCGCCCGCATGCCGAAAGCGGCCATCAGCTCGAGAAAATCCTCACGGATTCGGAAATCCTCACCGATCTTGATCGGCGGGAAGTTGCCGCCTTCCAGGAACCGTGAGTTGGCATTGATGGGCATCCCGCCGGGCTCGCTGGCACCCGTCTCCGTCGTGTGGGAAGCCGCGCCCGTCCAGGCGATGAGCTCCCCCTTGAAGAACACGGGCATGACGATGACGCAGTCGGGATTGTGGATCCCCCCGTAGAGCGCATCGTTGGTAAACCAGATGTCCCCGTCCCGTATGCCGGGGTTTTCGCTGTAGCTTTTCATGATGAACTTGATGATGGCCGGCTGGATGATGGCGTGCAGGTAGGTGCCGCTGCTGGCATTGCCCATGTCGCCTTTGGCGGTGAAAACCGCCACCATGGAGTCCCCCGCGACCCCCATGGAGCTTCGCGAGGAGCGGATGAACACCTCCATCGCCTCGTCGAGGATGTTGTTGATGCGCTCGAAACCCACTTCATAATCGCCGGGGTTCAGCGTATCCACGCACCGCATTTCGTCCGCGTCCGCGGGCTCCACCTTGATCATGGAGAGTTTTTCTTCAGCGGTTGGAATCGCCATGCTACTCACCTCCTTCTAGGGTTAACCCCGCGAGATGCGGGCGAACAGGTGCTGGTCGATGGAGCAGGTCAAGGCCGGCGGAATGACCAGGGTCGTGTACTCCGTCTCGAGGATGGAAGGCCCCTTGACGACGTTCCCGGGCTTCAGATCCAGGTATTCATAGACGGGCGTCTCCTCGAAGCCGCCGTTGCCCCAATAGCACTGGCGCACCCCTTTCTGCGCCGCGGCCGGGTCCGTGCCTCCCATCTCGAAGGTGGGAACCGCCGGCTTTTCCGTCGGGATGACCGCCGTCACAACGAAGCTCTCCACGTAGCATCCACCCGCCGGATGCACCACCAGGGGGCTGAAGGTCTCGCTGAATTCCTTTTCGAACTCCTTGTAGACCGCCGTCAGATCCCCTTCCGAGCGCACATAGAGGAGTGGAGAACTTGACCGCTTTCGGTGCACCTGCCCTCCGTACAGCATGTCGAGCTCCAGTTTGAAAACCGCCCGGGCCGGGTCGAGGCCTTCGCCCCGAAGCTCCTTTTTCGCCCGTTCGATCAGCGCTTCCACCGTGGCATTGAAGTCGTCGTAGTGTTTGTTGAATTTCCTGGTCACGGGCTCCATGACCATATAGCGGTGCGAAGTCTCGTAGATGTGCATGATGTCCATGACCGACGATCCCAGCGCCGAGAAGACCGGGGAGAAGGGGAAGACCATGGCTGCCGGGATCTCGCCCATATACCCCGCCACATGCGTCGGCCCCCCGCCGCCGATGGCGAATAGGACAAACTCCCGCGGGTCATACCCGCGCAGATGGATCTCCTTGCGAATGGCTGCGGCCATGTGCTGGTCCACGATCTTCCGGACGAGCATGGCGGTTTCCGGTACGCTCAGCCCCAAGGGCTCGGCCAGTTGAGTCCGGATGGCCTCCTCGGACTTCTCTTTGTTCAAGAGCATCCGGCCGCCGAAGTAATAGTCCGGATCGAGGTATCCCAGCACCAGGTCCGCATCGGTCACCGTCGGGGCCTCGCCCCCCTGATCGTAGCAGATCGGGCCGGGATAAGAGCCGGCGCTCTGCGGTCCCACCTCGAGCTTGTTCCCGAGCAGTTCGTTCACCCAGGCGATCGAGCCCCCGCCCGCCCCGATCGACATGGTCTGGAGCATGGTGATGCCCACCATCCACCGGTCGAGGATGGGGCGAAAATCGTAGTTGCGGACGCTCTGCTTCACCACGAGGCCGATGTCGAAGCTGGTGCCGCCGACGTCGCTCGCGATGACGTTCTGGTATCCGAGTTCCTGCGCCAGACGGTAGGACCCGATAAGGCCCGCCACGGGACCTGCGCTGTAGGTCCTGACCGCGTCCGTCTTGAAGACCTCGGCCATGCCGCCCGAGTTGTGGACCATCATGAAAGGGCCGCGGTAGTCGTACTCACGCAGCTTGTCCCACATGGCGGAAAGCTCCATTTGCATCGCCCGGAACAGATAGGCGTCCAGCACCGCCGTCATGGTCCGCTGATACTCCCCGGACCTGCCAACCACATCGCTTGCCAGCACCACCGGCAGACAGCCGAGATAGTAGTCCTTGTATTCCTCCCGGATGATGGCCTTGATGCGCCGCTCGTGCTCCGGGTTGGCAGGCGACCAGAGGAGCGAGACGACGAACCCCCTCACCCCCTTGTCCACCAGGAAATTGATCTTCTCCCGGACATCCTCCTCGTCCAGGGGACGCACCACCTGGCCGAACGAGTCGATCCGCTCCTTCACGCCCACGATGAACTCCCGTGGGATAATAGCCGCGGGCTTGTTCTGCACCGCCAGGTTCCGCCGCTCGGTGATCCGGGTGCCGTCGACCCACTGGGCGCCCCGCCCGATGAGGATGCCGTCTTCGTGTCCCTCCGTCGTGATAAGCCCGAGGCGCGGGCCCTTGCGCTCGATCAGGCGGTTCATGGCCACCGTGGTCGAGTAACGCAGGAGGTCGATCTTCGGGAGGAGTTCGTCCAGCGCCATGTCGAGTTCGCGTGCGCTCTCCTCGATCACGCCGAGGAAACACACCGAAAGGTCGTAGGGCGTGGTCTGCGCCTTCTTGATGATCGTTCTCCCTTCGAAGGTCAGGACGAGGTCCGTAAAGGTGCCTCCCACGTCAATGTCGATGGTATTCATGCTTTCACCTCCAGGCGCTTGTTCACGACACGCAGTTCGCCGCTTTCGATCCGGCTCTTCAGACCGGCAAGGTCGATGGCGATGTCATGGGTGATGGGATGGCCGAGCGGCAGATATTCGGTCTCGATCTGAACGCCGCAGCCGGGGCAGTAGAATTCGAGGATCCGCACCCAGTTCGGGTCCGGGGCGAAGGTATATTCACCCTCGAATACGGCATTGTGCACCTCTTTCGGATCCCGGGCATACACCAGACACCCCCGCTTGTAATTCTCCGCGGCGCCGATCAGGGCCTTGCCGCACGCGCTGCAGTACCATTGCTCTTCTCCCAGATCCAGGTCCAGGTACTCCGTCATTCTGATTCTATCTCCCATGGCCTTTACCTCCTGGTCAAAACGCCGTTCCGATATGCATCCAAGGAAAGGGTCCAGTTTCGGGGAACGATGTAGGTGCTGTCCCGGCTCTCGAGGATCGCGTGCCCCTCGATCCGGTTGCCTGGCTCCAGCCTCTCCCAATCATAGAGCCTGCTCAGGACCTTTTCCGTCCCCCGGTAGACCTCGCGCTCGCCCTTCGCGGCGTCGGAGGCATCCTCCCTCCCCAGAGGGAGAGCGAGCGGCTGCATCTTGGCGGCCTTCGCCCTGGCGCGAAGCCTGAGAATCTCGACCACCCTCTCCCCGTCGCTGCTCTTGGGCAGCCGCTCCACCAACCGCTCCCTGAACAGACTCAGAAGGTCGGCCGCATCGAGGGATCGGATCGTCCACGCGCAACTCACCGGGTAGGATCGTTCCCTGTCATGCAGCTCGACATACAGTTCGGTCTCCACGGTATCCATGGGGAATCCTTCCCCGGCCATATCCCGCCTGGCGTCGGCCATCATGCGGCCGATGATGCGCGGCAGCGCAGCCGCCTCGCCGATGGGCAGAAAAGGGGAATATTCATACGTGTGGGAGACATCCGCCACCGATGAGCCGAATGCGCTCAGGACGGAACCGAGATCGAAGACGTAGACCGAGGGGATGTCCACCTTGCGGGCCACCTCGCTCCCGACCATGGCGCCGTTGCCTCCGAAGGCGAAGAGGACATACTCCTCCGCGGGCTTTCCCTGCCGCCGGATCAGTGCGTTGACCTCATCGGCGATCATGCGCGTGGCCCGGTTGGCAATCTGATACGCGGCCATTTCGGATTCCACTTTGAGGGGGCCGGCAACCTGCTCTGCGATCACGGCCCGTGCGCGCTCCTTCTGGAGCTTCTTACCGCCGCCGGCGAAATAATCCGGATCCAGAAAACCCTTGACCAGGTAAGCGTCGGTCAGCGTCGCATTCGTTCCGCCGAGATCATAGCAAGCCGGTCCGGGATAGGCCCCCATACTCTCCGGGCCCAGGGTCAACCTGCCGTCCGTTGCCCGCGCGACGGTCCCTCCGCCGAGCGCAATGCTTCGGAGGTCGAGCATGTTCTGTTTCAACGGGATGCCGAGGATATCCCCCTCACGGACCATGGCCGGCCGGAAATTCTCCACAAGGCCGATCTTGGTGGTCGTCCCGCCCACATCCAGGGTGATGACATGCGGCAGGTGGTACTGCTCCGCCCAGAAGGCGCCGGCGTGGATGCCGAAGATCGGACCGGATTCGATCGTGTCGACGGGTTTCGTCTTGGCGACCCGGGCAACCCCGCCGTCGGTATGCCCGAGCAGCAGAGGCCGCAGGTACCCGCGCTCCCGCAATTCATCCTCGGCCTTGAACATGGCCCGGGCCATGGGGCCGTGCACATAGGAATTCATCAACGCCATGTGCGTGCGGTTCATCTCATCGGGGTGCTTGCAGATATCGCCTGCCATCAGAAAAGGGACATTCCCTAGGTAGTGGTCGGGATATTGCTCTTCGAAGAGGCCCTTGATCTCCATCTCGCTCTGGAGGTTCTTGAACCCGTCCTTCAGGCTGATGCAGATCCGGCGCACCCCTTTTTCCAATAGCCGCTTCAGCTGCACCACCAGGGTGTTGGCGTCCAGGGGGAAGGCGACCGTCTCGACGTTTTCTTCCTCCAGCAGACGGCCGAACACCGGACTTCGCCTCCCTTCCGAGTAGAGGGATTCCCGGTAGCCTTCCGTGACGAAGATCCCCAGCTTGGGGCCCTTTTTTTCGGCCAGGATATTGGTCGCCGTCGTGTTGGACCAGCGGACGATATCGACCTGCTCCAGAAAGCCCTCGAGATCGGCAAACCCGAAGGCGGAGGCGCCTTCCCGCATCGCGTTGAGCCACGCAATGGTGATGTCATGGGGGGTGGTGTCCACCTTGACCCGCTTGATCTCTTTGCCGTTGGTAAACAAGCCGTCGGTGAAGGTGCCCCCCGTGTCAATGTCGACTGTGAAGCCCATCTTTCCCCTCCTCTTCCGCGAACATCCACAAAGCAACCGGTCGAATCACCCGGGCCGATCCCGGAACCCAAGAACTGCAATGAGCAACGTTCATGCCAGGGTGGGCCGACTCAGTATATTTATAAGAATCGCAGGATGTTGTACGAAAATCTCCACTACTGGGAGAGGAAGGAACGTCTTTCGGCGGCTGCGTCGCGGGGAAATCATAGCCAAAACGCAACGGCAATTGCGTTTCTGTTTATATGCGAAGCTCAAACTGTTGCAAATCGGCTAGGGTCACGCCGGGGCTCCCGTTCCACCCCTTCAGAAGGGCGCATCTCGGCCGGTCATCAAGGAATCAAAGGGAATGAAACCGTAGGGCCGGATTCATAATGCTTATGCGGGGCAAATGGGAAAGGAATGCGGAGAACCCCCGGGCTTTCGATCTGCGACGAACCGATTACCCGCCTGCGCGGGGGCGGACCGTCCGCCACCCCGGCCATCGCCCCCTCGATGTACGATTACCCGCCTGCGCGGGGGCGGACCTGGGATCTTGTCCCGCGCTGAACCGGGCCGGCTGGATCGAGGTGTTCTTCCATCCGAAGGGATGAAGATCGTGCCTGGGACTAACGTAGTTTACGAAGCTTGCGATGAAGGGTGACGGGGTGAATGCCGGCCTGGCGGGCGGCCTTGGCCACGCTCCCGCCGTTCGCTTCGAGAAGGGCCTTGAAATAGCGGGCCTCGAAAGCCTCGCAGGCCTCGCGGTAGGATTGAATCATGGGTGCCGGCTCGATGGTGCCGGGTTTTGCAGGGCCGCCCGATGAAGGGTCTTCGATTGGAAAAGGGCCGGGCCCCCCAGGCCGGGACGCGTAGTCGGCACCGCCCGCCTGATACGGATCAGCCGATCGCCTGCTGTCGGCAGGATCGCCCGAGCGCACAACAGACATAGAGTCCTCTCGGCCCAGGGCCGCCAGGATTTTCCCGGAGTACTGGAAGATCTGTTTGCGCGTAATGAGGTGCTGCCCTTCGGGCAGCGTGGCCGCCAGGCCCTCCATCAGGTTTTCGAGCTCGCGCACGTTCCCCGGCCAGTCATAGGCTTCGAGAAGCCGCACGGCTTCGGGCGAAAGCTGAATGGGATCCAGCCGGTTTTTCAGACAGAAGCGCGTCAGGAAATAGTCGGCCAGCGGCAGGATGTCCTCCGTCCGCCGCCTCAGCGACGGAGCCCGCAGGTACACCACATTCAGACGATAGTAAAGGTCCGCCCTGAATCGCCGCTCATCGACCGCCTGATCGAGGTTCCGATTGGTTGCGGCGATGATCCGCACATCCGCTTTCTGCGCCGCAGAACCGCCCACACGGGTAAATTCCTGATTCTCCAGGAATCTCAGAAGCGCCACCTGGCCTTTCGCCGTAAGTTCACCGACCTCGTCCAGGAAAAACGTCCCGCCCTGCGCCTCTTCCAGGAACCCGGCATGCCTGCGGGTCGCACCGGTAAAGGCGCCCTTCTCGTGGCCGAAGAAGATGCTCTCGAAGAGCGCCTCGGGGACCGCGCCACAGTTTACGGCTACGAACGGCCCATCCCTTCGCTCGCTTTCGAGATGGACGGCACGCGCGATCAACTCCTTGCCCGTGCCGCTCTCTCCGCATATCAGGACATTGACCTGCATCGGCCCGATCTGCCGGATGGTCCTCTGCAACTCCACGAGGAGACGGCCCTTGCCTATCATGCCGTATCCGGCGCCGCTGCCGAGGCCTGCCTCGGCCTGTTTACGGAGTTCATCGCGCCTCGAAAAGGCCCCCCGAAGGGCCTGCTCCACCCGCGCGGCGTTGTTGAAAGGGCGCACGAGATAGTCGAAGGCCCCGGCATGCACCACCGCCAGGGCCACGTCCACATCCGCCTCCTCGGAAACAGCGATGATCGGCGTGACGGCATTGTGCTCGGCCAGGCGCCGCATCGAAACGAGCGTCTGCTCCACACGGTCTTGAAAATGAACGATGACGGCATCCAGGGCCGTGTCCGCCGCCGCATCCAGGATGTCCGAGCCTTTTGCCGCGGAGGTCACACGCAGACCCGGCAGCCGGAGGACCTCGGTCAGGAAATAACCGCAGTACCCGTCGTCCTCGACAAGAAGGACGCTCCGCTCCCCTTGAAGCCCGGCCTTCTCCATCACGGTGTCTCGCCTCCGCCCCATCGGCTTTGCGGCCAGGGACCGTAATATTTGAGGATCTCGTCCTTTGGCCGCCTCACGGACCACTTTTGCATGAAGGCCTGCCAGGGAAGCCCCTGGGCGAGGCGCTGTTTCCGCACGCCCTCCCGCCGCCTGGCAGTCTCACCCTCATCGACCGATTTCGTGACAGGGTCATACACCACGTGGTAGACATTACGCGCCACCCAATCGGAGATCACCTCCCGTTCCACGTCCTGGACCACCCGTTCGGGGTCCCGCTCCAGCACGTCTCCGTATCCGACCCCGCCATGGGAGCAGCCGACAAAAATGTCCCCTTCCTCGAAGGTCTGCGCCGCGCGCAGGTTCGTCGTCGTTTCATATGTCCCCGCTATCCGCCGCTCCTCGATCAACTGGTAGACATCCGTCGGCAGATCGGCATCTCCCCGCTCCAGCTTCTCAAGCACATCGGTGCCGCGGACCTGAATCCCTGGATGCGTCGGAGGGGGATAACCCCCGAAAAAGGACTGAAGCGCCTGAACCCGCGACGATTTGATGATGGACTGATAAACGGCCTGCGGCGCGCCCCGCACCACCCAGGCCACCGTGATGCCCGCTCCGCCCCGATATTTTCCGTGCCCGCAGGAATCCCTCAGGAGCTTCTGAAAGAGGTGGATATGCGGTTTTTCGTCCTCCTCCTCTTCGACGTCCGGCCCCCGACCCCACGGCCCCCACGGAAAACCCCAGGCATCCACGCCGTCGGCATCGCATCGGGCGCCTCCTCCCTCCGCGTTCAGCGGATAGGCCAGCATGTCGCTGAAGGGCACCCCCCACTGGTTCATACCGGCCATGACATAGGCATCCCCATTGTTGCCGAAAGGCCCTGTGGCCAACTCCCTTACCCCGGATGCAAACAGGATCTTCGACATGGTCAAATGCACCAGACACATGGCAAGGCTGCAGATGAGGACCGAATTCGCCACCGCGGCCTCCGGGTGTGCGTTGAAGCAGGTGCCCTTGGGGACAATGGTCTCGATCGGCTCCCAGATCCCGGCCGAAAGCGGCAGATCGTGAAACGGGAACCCGTAGAAATACATGGCGTTGTGCGCGATCATGGTGTGCTTGAAGGCATTGTAGGGGCCGGGCGTCTGCGGGGAGGTGTCCGTAAAATCCAGGCTCAATCGGTCGCCCCGTTTTCGGATCGTGCAGGCACCCTTCACGAGCCCCTCGTCCACCCCGATGTGGTCTGTGAAGACAACGCTGCGAAAGGTGCCGTCCACCCAACCGGCGATGCGGCGGCGCACGGCCTCGGCCGTGCTTTTGAGGATCCGCGAAAAGACCCCGATCAGAAAGCCGCCGCCCTTTTCGGCCGCCATCTCCTCGATTCTCAGCCGCACCCGGTCACAAGCCATCACCCGCGCACGGGTGTCGATCATCTGCATGTGGGGCGTCCGCGAGACCATATTGGCCATCATCTCCAGGAGATCTTCCCGCAGCCTGAAGTTTTCGCCGATCCGCATGGGGCTCATCTTGAGACCTTCGTCGTAGCGCGTCCTTGCGCTGACCGGCATTCCCCCCGGCTCGCAGGCCCCGGTCTCCGGCTGATGGCACGCGGCGGCCGCCCATGCGGCCAGGTGCCCGTTCCAGAAGATGGGAACGAAAGCGAACTGATCCGGATTGTGGACGCCCCCGTAAACGGCGTCGTTGGCATAGAAGATATCGCCCGGCCGCACGCCGACGTCGGGATGGTCCTTCCAGCGGTGGCAGATGTACTTGATCTGGGGCTGGCCGCACACGGCGTAAAGGTAGGAACCGCAAGCCGCCGTTACCATGTCCCCCCTGGCGGTGTACAACCCGACGCTCACGTCCCCGGATCGCAGCATGCTGGAGACGCCGCTCCGAACGAAGATCTCCTTCGCCTCCTCGACGATCATGTTGAGTTTTTCCCGGGCCACCCCGTAATCGATCGGGTCGAGGCCCTCCATGCACGCCCGCTCTTCCTCAGTCAGCGGTTCGGGCTTCAACCGCTCGGTGAAGGTCATGTCCAGGATCACGGCGCCCCCCTAAGCAGGAGAAGCTCGTTCATCGAGCCACTCGATCCGGTGATTCATATACCCGTCCACGAAAAGCTCCACCCCTTTCGGGAGAACCGTTGTCGTATTCCGGGCCTCCACGACGGCCGGCCCCTCGATCACATTGCCGCTGCGAAGCGCCTCACCGTCATACAAACGGGTCTTCTCGAACCCTTTTTCCGCTTCCCAGTACACCAGACGCGCCCCCTTGCGTGCCTGGCGAGAGGGCACCGACCGATCGTCCTTCAAGCGCGGGAACGCGGCCCGTTCCAAAGGGTAAACGGCATGGAGCACAAAACTTTCGATACTCACACCGCCCTGGGAATAGACGCCCGCCGGGCCGAAAAACCGACGGTATTCATCCAGAAAAACATCCAGGAGCGCCAAGAGATCCGGCGGCCCTGCGAGCCGCAGCGTCGGGCTCAGGATCCGCCTGACGTGGAGTTGCTTGACGAACTTCATGTCGAGCTCGAGGCGGAACCGGAGATTTTCGGGGTTCAGCCCCTCGGCCCGAACGTCTTGCCCGGCCTTTTCTACGAGTTGGTTCACGATGCGGTTGAAGCGGCCCGTGTCCAGGACAGGGGTCTCGTCCCCCTGCGGCACCACCAGCAGCCGGCGCGAGAGTTCGTAGATGTGCCGCACGTCCATGAGCGACCCGGAAAAGGCGCAGAAAACCGGCGAGAAGGGGAACGCGATCAGCCGACGGATATAACTCGCGCCAGCAAAACCGCAACAGTGGGTCGGCCCCGCCCCCCCGAAGCTGAACAGCACGAAACGCCGCGGATCATGCCCCCGCAGCACGGTCTCATTGAACAGGCTGTTTCCCATGAATCCGTCCACGAGCCGGCGCATCGCCGCAGCGCCCTCCACCGCGTCCATCCCGAGAGGCCTTGCGACGCGCTCCTGAATCGCCTGCCTTGCGAGGTCGCCGTCCAGCCGGATCCGCCCCCCGTGGAAAAAATCCGGGTTGATATAGCCGAGGAGCACGTCCGCATCCGTCACCGTCGGTTCCGCGCCGCCCATGTTGTAGCAGGCCGGCCCGGGCATCGCGCCGGCGCTCTGCGGCCCCACCTCCAGCCGCCCTCCCATGGCCTCGTTGGTCCAGGCGATGGAGCCGCCCCCGGCGCCGATGGTCCTGCAGTCCACCATATTGAGGTTCACCATCCAACGGTCGATCAGCGGGCGCACCTCGGTGTAGTGCCAGTGCCCGTCGTGGATGACGCCCACATCGAAACTCGTACCCCCCATGTCGGTCGTGACGACATCCGTCAGGCCATAGAGCTTCGCGATCTCCAGGCTCCCGGCGATGCCGGCGATATGGCCGCCGTTGTAGGTATCCACTGCCGTGGTCTTCAGCACCTCGCCCATGCCGCCCGAGTTGTGGACCATCAGGACCGGACCGCGGTAGCCGTTCTGCCTCAGCTCCCGCCTGAAAGCGGCCAGATCGCTCGAGACCGACGGGTGGAGGTAGGCGTCGAGGATGGCCGTCATGGCCCGCTGATACTCACCCTTCTTGGGTTGGACCTCGTGCGAAAGCATGACGGGTATGCGCCCCAGGGTGACCTCCGGATATTCCTCCTCGATGATCTCCCTGACCCGGATCTCATGCGCGCCGTTCACATGGGCCCAGAGAAGGCACACCACGATCCCCCGGACTCCCTGGTCCACCAGATGATGGACCTTCCGTCTCACATCCTTTTCGTCGAGCGGACGGATCACTTCCCCCCTGTGATCCATCCGCTCCTTGATCCCTGCAATACGTTCCCGCGGTACGATGGGCGTCGGCTTTCGAACCATCGCGAGGTTTCGCGTCTCGGACTTCGAAAGGCCGTCGTCCCATTGGGCCCCTTTGCCGATCAAGATCCCGTCCTCGAACCCCTCCGTCGCAATCAGACCGATCTTCGGCCCTGTCCGCTCGATGAGCTTGTTCATCGCCAGGGTCGTGGAGTACCGGATCATGTTCGTCCTCGGCAAAACAGCCGCAGGGCTCAGGCCGAGAAGCCTCGCAGCGTCCGCAAGGGCCCGCACAAACCCCACCGAAAGATCATACTGGGTCGTCGGGGACTTGCCGTAGGCGCGCCGGTCCCCCATCTGGAGAAAACAGTCGGTGAAGGTCCCCCCGACGTCGACGTCGATCGTATTGGGAGCCCTCGAGCCATTCGGCCGCATCTCTTCCCGTTTCTGTTCGTGGTCGATGGACATCCTTCAAAAACCTAAAAGCGGTGTCGGCGCTTCAACGCATCGATATCGATTTCGATGTCCCAGGTCAGGGGATGCCCTGGCGGAAGGAATTCGTTTTCGATCATGGTGCCGCAGCGCGGGCAGTAGAATTCGACGATCCGGATCCATTCCGGGTCCGGCGCAAACGTGTAAGTCCCCTCGATCACCGGTGGGTAAATCGAACGGGGGTCGCGATCGAAGATCAGGCACCCCTTTTTGTAGTTGTCCCGGGCCTGGCCCAGCAGTCGCCCACAGCGGTTGCAGCACCATTGCTCGGCCTCGAGATCGATGTCCAGATATTCAGTGATGGAAATCTTCATCCAGCCCTCCCTCGAAACACGCCACCGCATCGGATCGGGAAATCCTCGCATTTCGACGTTTGTCGAGCGCCATCTCATATCCCGGGGAAACGACCACGGTCGTTTCCCGACTTTCGAGGATGCAGGGACCCGAGACCTTCAGGGGGACCTTCAACGCATCCCACCGATGAACGCGGGCGTCGACCCAATGCCCCCCCTGGCCGTAAATCCGCCTTTCGAGGCCGGTACTGCCGGCCTCGTCGAAAGGCACCAGGGCATCGGGCTCCGCATGAGGGACACGCGCCACAGCCGTCAGGGCGATCCCCACGAGTCGAAGGCCGCGCCCGTCGACCTCGGCCCCGTCCCCGCCAAAAAGCCGCCCGATCCGCTTTCGGACGGCATTCCAATCCCCCGGCCATAGAAACGCCGTGGGGCAATCACAGCTCCACCTGGTCCCTATCGCTTCGACCGTGATCTCCAGGGCCGATTCGAACTGGATTCCTTCCGGCTGGAAGCCCTCGGCCGCCATATCCTGAAAAGCTCTTCGCTGGAGGGCCAAAACGACACCGTTGATCCGGTCGCACACCTCCAAACCCCTCTCCGCAGAGGGCTCGAGGCCCAGGTTCACCTCTTCCTCATAGCGATGCAACACGTCCATCCCGCTCGTCCCGAAGGCGCCGAAGACCGATCCCTGCCGGAAAATTCGGAGTTCACGGAGCCCCGCCGCCTCGCACAAAGCGCACCCCATGCACCCGCCGCATCCGCCGACAGCGAAAAGCGCCGTGTTCACCGGATCGAGGCCGAAGCGCGCGATCACCGTCCGAATCTCTTCCGCAATCCGCCCGACGGCCTCCTCCTTGACGCGCAAGGCGGCCTCCTCACAGGAAACCCCCCATATGCCGGCGACCCGCTCCTGAAAGACCTTCTCGGCGAGAGTCCGCTTCAACCGTCTTTCTCCACCCAAGAAATAGCCTTCGTCGAAGTATCCCAGGATCAGAAAGGCATCCGTCAGGGTCGGCTCCGCACCCCCCAGGCCATAGCAGGCAGGTCCGGGAAACGCCCCGACACTCCCCGGCCCCAGATGGACCCGCCCCGTGTCGTCCAACCGGACGACCGAGCCGCCTCCGATCCCGATGGTCACAGCGATGGGCAACCCTCGCGAAGAATCGGCTTCGCTCCCCCGTCCGCACCACACCATCTCGCCGCCCCGGATAACGCCGAGCTCGGTGCTTGTCCCCCCGATGTCCACCGTGAGGGCATTCTTTACCCCATAGATCCGGGAGAATCTCAGCGCGCCGAACACCCCCGCAGCGGCCCCTGAGCTGATGGTCCGCTCCGCCGTGGACTTCGATACCCGCGAAGTACCTCCATCCGCGTGCACAAGCAGCAGCGGATGCGGATACCCGTTTTCCCGCAGATAGTCTTCGATGGCCAGGAAGGGTCCTGAGACCGCATGGTGGGCATAGGTGTTGAAAACGATCCGGCTGGTGCGCGGCAGATACTCCCGGATCCGGCTCAGTTGCCCGCCGCTGACCACGGGGATCGATCCGATGAAGTGGTTGGCGTAGTACCGGTGGATAACGGCCCTGGCGCGCTCTTCGGCCTGCAGAAAGCCCTCCTTCCCTCCATCCAGACTGATGACCAGTATGTCGGCACCCCTCAGAATCAGCCGGTAAGCCGCTTCCCGGACCTCCGATTCTTCGGATTCAGCCCCTACCTCGATCACCATCTCCGGCTCCACAAGCACCCCTGAACCGTCGGGAAAAATTCCTTTCCCAAGAAAGGCCTCTTTCCATCCCGCCGCCAGGATCAATCCTATACAGAGTCCCTTTCGCTCCAAGATCAGATTGGTTGACAGACTCGTCGAAAGACGGATCACCCGGACAGACGAAAGACATTGGCGGACAGACTCGAAGCCCAAGGTTTCCCGCGCCCTTTCGAGCGCCTTTCTGAAGCAGACGCTCAAATCATGACGCGTCGTATCCACCTTGATCAACGTCATCGAGCGTCTGCTCGAGAAGATCGCGTCGGTGAAAGTCCCCCCGATGTCCATGTCGACGGAGTATCTCTCGGCCAAGCCGCCTGGGCCGGGCTGGTCGAATGGATATCTGCCTGTCCTGATCGCCATAGTCGCTCTGAAAAGGCCGTGCGCAGGGCCGCATCGGCAAAACGGCCACCGTTTCTTTATTCCCTGACATCCGAAGGGTTTTCCCCACTTGCCTCGAGCTGCAAAAAATCCTGAAGAGTAGGATCCTGCACCATGATACCTGCTCCTGTCAAAATCACAAGCCGGTTTGCATCCGGCAGCCGCCTATCCTTTCCGTCCCGCTGAACGCTCGGCCCTCGATCATGGACTGCTCGAAACGGAGCTGTCCCGCCTGACGCCCCCGCACAAAGAAAGCGTTGACAGCCTCTGCTCGCCTCGGGTATCTCGTCGGTATGCACGCTATGCCTCAAACCCTTTCAAGGGCCCTGCGGCCGTTCGCGCCGCTCAAACCGATCTTTTACGAAAACCGGTGGGCGATCGCCATGGGGCTGACGAGCCTGCTGATCGTCGACGCGCTGCAACTCCTCATCCCGCTCGTGATCCGGAGCGCCGTCGACGATCTGACCCACCGGACCGCCACCGGGATCATCCTCCTGCGGCAGGCGGCCCTGATCTTGGGCCTCGCCCTGGCCATCGGGCTGTTCCGGTACGTCTGGCGCCTCCTCATCATGGGGCACTCGCGGAGGGTCGAACGGGAACTCCGGATGCGCCTCTACGCCAAGATGCAGCAGCTGAGCCCCGCCTTCTATCACCGCACAAGGACAGGGGATCTCATGGCGCGGGCCATCAACGATCTCAATGCCGTGCGCATGGCTACAGGGATGGGCCTGGTGGCCTTCACCGACGGCTTCGTGCTGGGCCTGGCCGCAGTGGGCTTCATGCTGGCCATCGATGTCAAGCTGGCCGTCATCTCCTTGATACCGGCCCCGCTGATCGTGGTCCTGACCCGCATCCTCACCCGGCGCATGTCGGCCGGCTTCGATGCCGTCCAGCACTCTTTTTCGGAGGTGACGGAGAGAGTGCGGGAAAGCTTTGCGGGCATCCGGGTCCTCAAGGCCTATCACCGTGAACGATGGGCGCACGAGCGGGTGCAGCGGGAGGGCGAGGAGTATATCGGCGTAAACCTGCGCCTCGCGAAAACCCTGGGCCTCTTCTTTCCGCTGATGGCCATTTTCACCAACGCCGGCCTCGCCGTCGTGATCGGGCTTGGCGGCCGGCTGGCCATCCTCGGCGACATCACCACGGGCGACTTCGTCGCCTTCACGAGCTACCTGAACCTCCTCACCTGGCCGATGATGGCCATGGGCTGGGTGACGAACCTCATCCAGCGCGGTTCGGCCTCGATGCGGCGCATTAACGGCGTCCTGGACGAACAGCCGGAGATCGAAGAGCCGAAGGCACCGGCCGCCGTCGAAGCCTTCCGCGGCGAAATCCGCATGGAGAATCTGACCTTCACTTACCCATCCCAGGACCGGCCGGCCCTCCGGGAGATCCGCCTCCGGATCGAACCCGGGGAAACCGTGGCCCTCGTCGGCCGCGTGGGATCGGGGAAAAGCACCCTGCTTCAGATCATCCCCCGCCTGATGCCCCCGCCGCCGGGGACGGTCTTCCTGGATGGATACGCCGTCGAGGCCCTGCCGATCGCGACGCTCAGGCGGCAGATCGCCTTCGTGACCCAGGAGCCCTTCGTGTTCTCCGACACCATCCGCAACAACGTCCTCTTCGGCCGCCGGGGGCTCACGGAGGAGCAGGTCCTGGACGCCCTCGCCGCCGCCGGCATCCTCGAGGAGGTCGACCAGTTCGACAGAGGCATCGACACCATCCTCGGCGAACGCGGCATCACGCTTTCCGGCGGACAGCGCCAGCGGCTCACCATCGCCCGGGCCCTCATCCTCGACGCCCCGATCCTCATCCTCGACGACGCCCTCGCCATGGTGGACACCCGCACCGAGGAGGCCATCCTGAACAGCCTCTTCAGCATGCGGCGTGGCAGAACCAACCTGATCGTGTCGCACCGTGTCTCCACCATCCGGCGGGCCGACCGCATCCTCGTACTCGACGAGGGGCGGCTGGTGGAGGAGGGCGATCACACGTCCCTTTTGCGCCGCCGCGGGCTCTATGCCGCCCTTTACGAGAAGGAGCTTCTCTCCCGATCCCTCGAAACGGAGGCCGACGCATGACCGCTTTCGGGGAATACGGCTACATGGAGGAGGGGCACCTCGGCAAGCCCTACGATCTCAAGCTTCTGAGGCGCCTGGCCCGCTACACCCTGCCGTACAGGAAGACCGCCGCCCTGGCCCTCTGCCTGACGCTGTTCATCACCTTGATCGACCTCACAGTCCCCTATCTGACCAAGATCGCCATCGACCGCTACATCCTGGCCGCGTGGTACACCCTGGACGTCGAAAGCCTTGCGCCGGCTGAACGTAAGGCCCTGGAAGACCGGTTCGCCGGGGTGCTGGAAGAAAGCCGCGACGGGGCCCTGTGGGTGCTGAGCCACGAAGCCGCAAAGGGAATGGATCCGGCTCTGCGCCACGCGCTCGAGTCGCGCGGTGCGATGAAGACCAGCCGTTTTTACCGGGTCGACGCGGCCGTCTGGAAAGAGATCGCATCCCAGGCACCGGCCAGGGACGGCGTGCCGCTCACCGACGGCGCCGCTATCCTCCCTTATTCATCCCTGGAGCGACTCCCGCCTGAAACGGTCGAGCGGATCCGTTCGAGAGACCTCACGGGAGTCCTTCGGATCGCCGCCTTTTTCTTCATCCTGCTGCTCCTCTCGTTCGGATTGAGCTACCTCGAATACGTCCTCCTGGAATACGTGGGCCAGCATGTCATGCAGGACATCCGCGTCGAGCTCTTCGAGACCATGACGGCCCAGGCCGTGCGCTTTTTCGACCGGCACCCGCTCGGACGCCTCGTCACCCGCATGACCAACGATGTCGACAATCTGAACGAAATGTTCAAATCCGTGGTCATCACGGTCTTCAAGGACCTCTTTCTGCTGACGGGGATCCTCATCATCCTGCTGAGCCTCAACTGGCGCCTGGCCCTGGTGGCCTTCATCTTTCTCCCGTTCATCTTCGGGATCACCCTGCTCTTCAGCCGCCTGGCCCGCGAGGCCTTCCGCGACCTGCGCGCGACCGTGGCAAAGATCAACGCCTTTCTGCAGGAGCGCATCAGCGGCATGCGCGTCATCCAGCTCTTCGTACAGGAAGGGCGGCAGATGGAGACCTTCCGGGAGATCAACCAGGCCAATTACCTGGCCGGCATGCGGCAGATCAAGGTCTTCGCCCTGTTCATGCCCCTCATGGAGCTCTTTTCCTCGCTGGCGGTGGCCATCCTCATCTGGTATGGAGGCGGAAAGGTCGTCCAGGACGAGTTGACCCTGGGGGCCCTGGTGGCCTTCATCGGCTACATGCAGATGTTCTTCAAGCCGATCCGGGACATCTCCGAAAAATACAACATCATGCAGTCGGCGATGGCCTCGACGGAGCGGATCTTCGAGTTCATGGACCAGGATGAAACCATCCCCGAACACCCCGCGCCTTATGCCCCGGAGACCCTGCGCGGCGAGGTGGCCTTCCGGGACGTCTCCTTCGCCTACGAAGAGGGTCAGCCGGTCCTCAGACACATCTCCTTCGAGGTCGACCCGGGTGAGACCCTGGCGATCGTCGGGGCCACGGGGTCCGGCAAAACGACGATCATCAATCTCCTCGAACGCTTCTACGATCCTGATCAAGGGGCTGTATTTCTGGACGGAAGAGATCTGCGGGAATGGTCCCCATCCGCCCTGCACCGGCGCATGAGCCTCTGCATGCAGGACGTCTTCATCTTTGCCGGCACCCTGGCCGAGAATATCACCTTGGGGCGTGAGGATCTGGGGCGGGAGGCCGTCCGCGAGGCCGCTTCGAAGGCCAACGCCCTTTCGTTCATCGAGCGGCTGCCGGGCGGGCTGAACCAGACGATCGGCGAAGGCGGCGCAACGCTCTCGGCCGGTGAGCGCCAGCTTCTTTCGTTTGCGAGGGCCTTGGCCGCCGACCCGCCCGTCCTGATCCTCGACGAGGCCACCTCGAGCGTCGACCCGGAGACCGAAAGACTGATCCAGGAGGCCATCACGCGCATGGCCTCGCGCCGGACCACCCTGATCGTGGCCCACCGGCTTTCGACCATCCGGCATGCGAACCGCATCCTCGTGATGCACCATGGCAGGATCTGCGAACAGGGCGACCACGATGCCCTCATGGCCCGCAAGGGGATCTATTACAAGCTGAGCCGCCTCCGTTCCGGTGCCTGATACGGCTCGGGCGGGTGGATATCTTGCGCCCTTCGGTCATACAGGCATCGTGCTCAGATCATCCGCTCGAGCTCTTTCCGCTTTTCTTCCAGGCGTTTGGGGGAAACGGGGTAGGGGGTCTTCAGCTCCTGGGCGAAGAGCGACACCTTGAACTCCTCCACCATCCAGCGAAAGGCTTCGAGCGCCTCCCTCTTCTCCCGGGAGGTGCGCGGGGAAAGGGCACCGGTCATCGTCTGGAGGGCCTCGACGAAGGGATCGACATCGGCCTGCTTCCGCCGGTCCTTGGCGGGGTCGTAGGCTCCGCGTTCAACCCTCAACTGGATCGCCTTCAGGTAGCGGGGCATGTTGGAAAGCTGATCGGGGGCGTACCGCCGAATGAAATCCGGCGGCAGGAGGGCATCGAGTTCGCGGCGAAGGCCGGCGCAAAGGGCCAGGACCTCTTCGTTCGTCGCATTGGCCCGCTCGAGGTCATAGAGCGCTCCGCGGGTCTCTTCGAAAGACTTCAAGACCTTTTCGGCCTGCTCGCGCAGCACGGCCGCCTCCTCGAATATGCCTTCCCGGAGGACCGCCGCATGCCGGTCGAATGCCTCCCGGCTCCGAAGGTCCAACGCGAGGGAGCCTTCGAGGACGGCCTCGTAGATCTGCTCTTCCACCCTGCGTGCTCCGCCGAAATAGACGGCGCCGGGCGAGGCCTCTTTCGCAAGCGACACGGAGCGCTTGAGATACTTCAGATCCTTTGCGAGACGGAGCTCGAGCAGGCGCTTGATCCCCTCCCGGTGCACCGCGGCGGCCTGATCGCGGTCCGGAAACAGGCGCAGGTTCACGCGGCCGCCGTCGTCGGCCGCCAGGGCCGGGTACGCGTCGAGGCAGTCGTCGAGAGGGATGCGCTCCGGGAGTTCGCCCACGGTCCAGTCTCTGACGTCTTCCTCTTCCCACTGCGCCTGCGCGTCCTTCCACTGAGGCAGGGTGTTCACCGCGTGCGCCGCCGTCCCCCCGGGGTATTCGAGGAGGTGGATATCGCGGCCCGCCTCCAGTTCCTTCCCCTGCTCGTCCACGACCGCCACCCGCATCTTGAGGTATTCGGGCAGCTCCACCGCCGCCCATTCGGCCGCGGGGATCTCCACTCCGAACCGCTCGTAGACGAACCGGGCCAGGGAGCTGATAAGCGGGCGACTCCCCTGTTCCATCTCCGCCACAATGATATCCACTGTGGCGGAAGCCGGGACCAACTGCTTTCGGTAACGCTTGGGAAGGCCTTTGATCAAGGCCGCGATCTTCTCACGGTAAAGGCCCGGCACCCCCCATTCGAGCCGTTCGGCCGGCACCTCCGAAAGGGCCCCCGCCGGTATGCGGATCGTCACGCCGTCCTCCTCCGCACCGGGGGAAAACCGGTAGGAACAGCTAAAAATCTTGTTCCCGAGCACCATCCGGTCCGGGTACCGCTCCAGCTCCGCCCGATCCGGAAGCTCCTGCACCAGGTCTTCCTCCCGCATGCGCAGAAAGGCGTCCCCGGCCCTTTCGCGGATCACCCTTTTGAGGGTTCTGACATCGCACATGCCGGCGAGCCTGGACGAGTAGAATTCAGCCACGGCCTCCTCGTTCACCATCAGGCCGCGGCGGCGGATCTTCTCCTCCATGGCGCCGATGGCCTCCATCAAGGCCCGATTGTGCTTCAAAAACCCCAGGGGCTCCCTGATGCTCCCTTCGACCAGGCCCGACTGGACAAAGATCCGGTGGGCCTCCTCCGGGCGGATGGGCCCGTAGGATACCGGCCGCCTCGCCACGATCGGGAGGCCGTAAAGGGTGACCTGCTCATAGGCCCTCACCTCACCGCGCGATTTCTCCCAATGAGGCTCCGCATAGCTCCGCCGGCACAGGTCCCCGCCAAGGGCCTCGAGCCAGCCCGGATCGATGCGGGCCACAGTGCGGGCGAACAGCCGCGAGGTCTTGACGATCTCAGCCGCGACGATCCAGGGTCGGCCTTTGTTGAAAAGGCTCGATCCCGGATGGACCATGACCTCGCGACCCCGCGCCGCCTGGTAGAGGTTCTTTTCTTTTCTGAGCGCGATGTTGGAAAGGAAGCCGCTCAGGACCGCCCGATGAAGCCGGTCGTAGAGCGGGTCAAGACCGGCTGCGGCCGGTTCAGCCGGTCCTTTCAGCCGCCGCTCGTTCAGGATCGAGACGATCTGCTCATGGATGTACATCCACTCCCGCATGCGGGGAAAGGACAGGAACTGCGTCCTGCAGAAGCGGCGCATCTGGTTCTGGGTCTTGAGCCCGGCCCAGTGGCCGTGGTAGCGGTTCCAGATGTTCAGGAGGGTCACGAAATCCGAGTCCGGATCCTTGAACGGGGCGTGCATCTGATCGGCCTGGGCGGCCTTGTCCAGGGGCCGCTCGCGGGGGTCCTGGACGCTCAGCGCCGCGGCGATCACCGCCGTTTCATCGACGCAGCCCTCATGGACCGCCTCCAGCATCATCCGCGCGATCTTCGGGTCCAGGGGCATGCGCGCCATGAGGCGGCCCTTTTCCGTCAGGAGGACCTTCCGGCCCCTGCGCCGGATCGCCCCCAGCTCCTCCAGGAGATCGAAGCCGTCCTTGACGCTCCGCGGGTTGGGCCGGTCCACGAAGGGAAAGGCCGCGATGTCCCCGAGCCCCAGCGCGATCATCCGGAGGATCACCTCCGCCAGGTTCGAGCGCAGCACCTCCGGGGGCGTGAAAGGAGCCCGCGATGCGTAGTCCTCCTCCGAATACAGACGGATGCACACACCGTTCTGCACGCGGCCGCATCGCCCCTTGCGCTGGTCGGCGCTGCTTATCGAGATGGGGCTGATCGGCAGGCTGGTCGTCCGCGTCCGCGGGACATAGCGGGAGATCCGCGCCAGGCCCGTGTCGATGACATACCGGATGCCCGGGATCGTCAGGGAGGTCTCGGCGACATTCGTCGCCACCACGATCTTGGGCCCGCTGACCGCATAGACCCGGCCCTGCTCGGAGGCCGGCAGACGGGCGAAGAGGCGAAGAACCGTCACGCCGGGGAAATGCCTCCCTTCCAGCCGTTCGCACGTCTCGAGGATATCCTGCTCGGTCGGCATGAAGATCAGGACGTCCCCCGGCAGGCGGGCCTTTCGCAGGCTGTCGACGGCCTCCACGGCCAGGTCCACGTAGGTGAGATCCCCCTCGCTTTCCCTCTCGGGGTCGAGCGGCCTATAGACGACCTCGACCGGGTACATCCGGCCGCTCACCTCGATCACCGGCGCATCGCCGAAGAAGGCGGAGAACTTGGCGGTGTCGAGCGTGGCCGAGGTGACGATCACCTTCAGCTCCGGCCGCACCTCGAGCAGGTTTCGCAGGATCCCGAGGAGAAAATCGATGTTGAGGCTGCGCTCGTGGGCCTCGTCGATGATCAGGGTGTCGTATTCAAACAGATGGCGATCCCCCTGCGTCTCGGCCAGGAGCATTCCGTCGGTCACGACCTTGATGTAGGCCCGCGGGTCCGTGCGGTCCTTGAAGCGCACCTTGTAACCCACCGATCGGCCCAGTTCCTCCCCGAGTTCCTCGGCGACCCGCCTGGCGATCGTGGCGGCGGCGATGCGCCGCGGCTGGGTGCAGCCGACCCGCCCCGCAATGCCGCGGCCCGCCGCGAGGCACATCTTCGGGAGTTGGGTGCTCTTGCCGGAGCCGGTCTCCCCCGCGACGATCACCACCCGATGCCCCTGAATGGCCCGAATCAGGTCGTCCTTCCTTGAGGTGATGGGAAGATTCTCCGGAAAATCGAGCCGGGGAAGCTCTCTCCGCCGCCGCTCGCATTCGAACACCGAGGCGGAAAGCCTTTTTTCCAGCCGCCCGAACTGCCTATCGACCTCTTCCTCCGGAACATGGCCTTTCTTCAGCGAGGCCAGCAGCGACTTGAGCCCTTTCGCCAGTGCCGCCTGGTCTAGCAGCATGGCGCCGGCCATGTCCTGCCGGATGCGGCGCATCCGTTCATCCCTGGATTTTTGTATGTTTGTCCGGTTCATTTCCTATGCCAGCCATGCTTCCTTATCATCGATGGTTTTCATCCGGGAATGGTCTTTTTAGCCAATCTCGGCGTCAATCTGCACGTTTACTTGTGCGGCGACCTGCAGGTCGCCTCCGCGCAAGCAAGCGCACAGATTCACTCAGAGATTGGGCAAAAGGTCCATTTTGGGACGGAAACGAATTTAATGTTTCGAAAAACATTGAGATCATGGTATCTTAACCTGCCAAACCCCCTTTTCTCCCTTGATGCAGCGCTTTGACGGAGGTCCTTTTGAACTTTCAGACCATCCACATGAAGATCGAAGACCGGGTCGGGATCCTGACACTCAATCGCCCTGAAGAACGAAATGCCATGACCGTGCAGATGTCCCACGATTTCCAGGCAGCCGTAACAGCCGTCGCCTCGAACCCGGCGATCAAGGTGCTGGTTCTGACAGGGGCCGGCAGCGCCTTCTGTGCGGGAGCCGATCTCGCCATGCTCTCCGAGTGGACACGGAAAGACGCTGCTGTAGTGCAGGATACGTTGAGCGCCTTTTACAGCCGATTTCTGTCCCTGACCGAACTGGCCATTCCAACCATCGCGGCCGTCAACGGCCCGGCGATCGGCGCCGGCGCCTGCCTGGCGATGGCCTGCGATCTTCGCGTCGCAGCGGCGGAGGCGATCATCGGTTTCACCTTCATCAAACTGGGGCTCAATCCCGGCATGGGGGCCGAGTACTGGCTTTCCCGCACCGCCGGACCCGGCAGAGCCCTGCAGCTTCTCATGACAGGAGAGATTCTTTCGGCGGAAAAGGCGCTTACCCTGGGCCTATTGAATCAGGTGACCGCCGGAACATCCCTGAACGATGCCGTCATGGATCTGGCTGCCACAATCGCCGCCCAACCCGCGGCGCCGATTCGGACGATCAAGGAGATCGTCCACGCAGCGCCGCACATCGAACTCCGTGATGTCCTTCGGATGGAATCCGATCGGCAGAGCCGCTTTTTTCAGGGGCCCAACGTCGTCGAAGGGATCGAGGCCCTGCGTGAAAACCGGCCCCCCCGGTTTGTGGACGAGGTATTCGACACTGTGGATTCCTCGAAAAAAACAATGGATTGAACGACCACAGCAGGCAGAAGATTGCAGGACAGCCTGAAGCGGCCTCTGGCGTTACCCATGCCATCCGGAAAAGGCGGATCCCCGAATGAGGCCGCTTCGGCAAAAAGAGCGACGATCATCCCTTTCCGCGCCCTGACGCGCCGTTGACCTCATGGCCAGACTGCTTTTCGACAAACGGGACGACTACCTGCTGAACATCGTCAACGATGTCCTCACCCGCGACAAATCGCGCAAAGGGGTGCGGAATCTGGTCCTGCCCTACCTCCACCCCCACGGCATCAAGGAGATGGCGGAATCGAAGGGCCTGCGGATCGCCTTCGCCGTCATCCACCTGCTCGAATCCCTCGAGGCCGGCGGCGTGGATGACCGTCTGAGCGCACTGCGCTCCCTGAGGGAAGAGATCCTGGGCGCCGCGGGGGGCTCCCTGCCGATCAACACGGCGAGGGTCCTGCTGACGATCATGAAGGAACTGGTCCGCGCCCACGGGAACGAGCGGCGTCAACTTGAACTCGCCCACGATTTCAGAACCGCTGCCACAGGAAACCCCCGCATCATCCGCAGCCAGCTCCGCCGTTACCATCTCTTGGAGATGCCCGAAGGATGGAACCAGGCGACCTTCGACGACCACGTTCATGACGTTAACACGAAAGGCCGCAAGACCTCCAGTCACCTCATCATGGACGCCTGGATCAAAGGAATTCGGCGTCTCAGAGTCATCTACTACAATTATGTCGAAGCCAAATTCGCGGTGGAGTTGCTCGAAGCGGCCTCGATCATGGGGATCACCGTCCGGATCGGGATCGAGTTCTACACGCGGATCCATAACCGTTATGCGCAGCTGATCTGGGTGCCTCGGGGGTTTCCCGATACCCAGTCCTTTCTTTGCTTCCTGGCGGACGACCAGGTGGCGGCCTTCATGTCGGAGGGCAAAGCCGTCTCGCGCTACCAGCAGCGATACGTCTGGGAGGTGCTCAAGGTATTCAACGAGCGTCACCGCCACGCCCTGCGGAAGGCCTACGGCTGTGATCTTCAGCCGATCGACCCGGATGAATTCGCCGCCTTTGTGGGCGCCGGGCAGCCCTCCATCGTTCACCTGGGGGAATTCATCCACAAAAAGATGCTCGACACCTTGAAGGACTGCGTCGCCTCGATGCGGGAGCGCTACCCATCATCCGACCCTACGCGGCGCCTCGAAATGGAGGGTCTGGTCGACGAAATGAACCGCCTGGATTCAGAGGCCCTGATCGAAAAATACCTGCAGCCGTCCAAGAACCCGGAAATCCCCGATCCAGCCATCCCCATGGACAGCTCTGATCTCCCCCCCCTCCTCAAACTGCCTGCCCATGAATTGATCAACCGCCTCGCCAGGCTCCATTCCGCCTACCGCGTGACCCTCAATCTCAGCAACCTCAGGGTGGAGGATGTTTTGGAGCTGCTGTACGACTGCGAAGGGGCAATCACCCGTCTGGAGATCTTCAACCTGAAGGATTACTCCGAGGGCAAAACCGCCCACATCCCTCAGATTCATGAGCTTCAGCAGGCCGTCAACGATGGCAACGTGATGCACCTGAAGGGCATGATCCGCGCGATGATCGGTCGTTTGAAGGCCGGAAGCGGCAATCGGGAACGAATCGAAAAACTGACCATGATCCTTCACGACATCTCGGCGCTCAAAGACGCCTATCGAGGAACGCCGCTCAAAGCCCGGATCGGAAGCGACTCCACGGGGCGCGCCCCCCGCGTCCATGGCATGGGGCTGGCCATAGAACAAACGCTGCCCCTGCGGGCGCGAAGAGAAATCACCCGTCCATCGGCCGCAACCCGGATGATGATTCCGATCCGGGTCGAGGTTTTCAGGCGCAGCACCTTCATCCCGCGCGGGAACCTCTCGACAAGAGAACGGATCATGTTCAGGCTGATGCGCACCTTGCCGGGCTTGAGCCTCCTATTCGAAAAACGCCTGAACGACTGGGTCATTCAGGAGCAGTCCATCCACATGGAATCCCCCGGCAATATCGTAACGCTCGGCGGCATCCAGAAGGCCGGGGACAACGGCCTCACGTTGAACCCGCCGGAGAAGATGCAGGGCCGGCCGAGGCTCTCCTGGCGCTACCTCAATACGGGCGTCAAGAACGCCCTGAAGGTGCTGATCGGTTTCATCCCCGCGTTTCTCACGTTCTACCTGACCAAGGAATGGTGGCTGCTCGCTTATTTCGGCGCCGTGATCTGGTTCGGCATCACGGGCCTGCGCAATGTGCTCCAGTCGGTTCTCGGAGGCGGCGGCATCCGCCGCTCGCCCCTCCTCCGGTGGAACGATTATCTCAGCTGGGAGCGGATCACCGACTCTTTGCTCTACACGGGTTTCTCGGTTCCGCTCCTCGATTATATCGTGAAGACTCTTGTTCTGGACCGGGCATTCGGCATCAACACCACCACGAACCCTATCGCCCTCTATGCCTGCATCGCATTGGCCAACGGGCTTTATCTCACCAGCCACAACCTCTTTCGCGGCCTGCCCAAGAGCGCCGTCTTCGGCAACTTTTTCCGGACCCTGCTCTCCATCCCCATCGCCGTCGCAGTGAATGCCACAGCAGGCAGGCTGCTTACCCTCTTCGGTTACACAGCGGTCGACCTCATCCTCCAGAAATGGGCCGCGATCATTTCCAAACTGGCCTCGGACCTGGTAGCCGGCGTGATCGAGGGCACCGTCGACCGCTACCAGAACATTCAGATGCGCTGGCGCGACTATCGGACCAAGATCACGCAGATGTTCGATGTTTATGCGCAACTCGAACTGCTGCTGCCGGAAAAGGACGCGCTCGACCTGCTGCGCGCCTCTGAAGAATCGGGTGAACAGCTCAAAGGCGAGGTTGCCGACCTTCACAGGATCATCGTCATCAATTCCCTGGATTTGCTCTACTTCTGGATGTACCAACCGAGAGCTCGAACCGCGTTCAAGGCGATCCTCGAAAATATGCCTCCGGAGGAACGCGCGATCCTGCTCAATACCCAGTTCGTTCTCCAGAATCAGCGGCAGATCAGTCTGCTCTTCGTCGACGGCCTGGTCGGGAAGAATTTCTCACGGGCGCTCGCGTTCTACCTGGATCGTTCCACCGAGTACCTCGCAGCGCTCAAGCGATCTCTTTGAATTCCAGAGCGGAAACTACCTCTCGAGGAACCGCGCGTAAGCCGCCATAGAGGCCAACGTCTGCACAGCGCTTTCCGGGCTTTGGTAGAAGACGCCGCTGTACTTCCCGCCGGGGACGCTGCGAACGACCCCTTTGTCGCTCCTCGCGAGGGACACCCCCAGAACTGGCTTTTCGTAGCGCTCCATCAGTTCGACGATCCGCTGGACATATTTGACCTCATAGGCCTCGGCCATCGCCTCGAGTTCATCGAGCACAGCGGGCTGCGCCTGTGGATCCACCTCGCGCGTCGACTGAAGCAGTAGCCTGACCATCTCGACGCGCCCAACGATGCCGAGGCTGATCACGGAATCGACGCCATCCCATTTCAGCAGGGACTCGACCGCAACAAGCGGCACCTCCAGGTCGCGCGTCCCAACCAGATCGACCGGATTGCCGCGGCTCCAGAAATCAGGCAGGAGACGTCCGATTTCGGCTACCATCCCGTCCGGCAACGAGGGAACCTGCAAGCCCCTTTCATTGCAGGCATCTGCGGTGACTACACCCCATCCGCCCCCGAGGGTCACGATCCCTACGCGATTCCCTTTCGGCAAGGGGAGAGAAGAAAACCCCGCGGACAGCTCGAGCAGTTCCAGAGGCTCATTGACAAGCGCCACCCCGGCCTGCCGGCAAGCGGCACGGAAAATGGCGTCCCGGCCGCCCATCGACCCGGTGTGGGAGGCCGCGGCCCGCATACCGGCCTCGGTTCGCCCGCCTTTCAACACAACGATGGGTTTGCTCCGATTGACCCGGACCGCCGTTTCGAGAAAGGCCCTCCCGTCTGCAATGTTCTCGAGATAGAGAGTGATCAGACGGGAACGGGGATCCTCCTCCAGATAGCGCAGGTAATCCACACAAGAGATCATCGCCTCGTTCCCCGAACCCGCGAACAGCGATATCCCGATATTCTGGTTCTCCGCCCAATGGATCAGCTGATTGCCGAGATTCCCGGACTGTGAGACAAAGGCCACCTCTCCTGTACGGGGGCGGGAATGCGTCCCTGTGGCAAAAAGGCTGGAATGAGGGCTCAGGATGCCCATGGTGTTGGGGCCGATCAAACGGATCCGCTTCGCGCGGCAAAGCGCCACGATCTCTCTTTCCAGCTGCTTACCTGCCTGGTCCGTCTCCCCGAACCCGGAAGTGATCAACACAACGCCCTTGACGCCCTTTTCCCCGCACGCGGCCAGCACACCCGGTACCGTCGCAGCCGGCGTGGTGACGATCGCCAGATCGATCTCCTCGGCAATATCCTGCATCCGCGGGTAGACCTTCAAACCATACAAGGAGGTCTCCTTCGGATTCACGGGAAAGATCCGTCCAGGAAATTTCCCGGCTACGATATTGCTGAAAATCATCTGACCCCACTTGCCGAAGGATGCAGAAGCGCCTACCACCGCGACCGAACGGGGGTGAAAGACACGCGCCAGATCCGAACCGATATCAACCATGATTCACAACCTTATGCCATTTCATGAGACCGCAGGCCATCTTGCGGCTGGAACTCCACGCACCAGCAAGCCACTCCTGCGGAGGACCGCAACCTCAGGACGATCGGGCCGTCACAGGCGAACGGACACAATCGTTCCCGTAATTTTTCATTTTTGCCTATCTGCCCATCTACTGCAAGCATCATCTGACATCGAGAAGCGTGAAACAACCGTCAAGAGCGCCCCGGCGCCGGCGGGGAGGAAAAGCCGCCGGCTGTCCGATAGGACGCCTGAAAAACCTTGATCCAACCGCACGCTCTGCTAGAATGGTTTCCATTCGGAAATGGTCTTTTGGGCCAATTTCGGCGTCAATCTGCACGGCTGCTTGTGCAGCGATGCGCAAGCAGCCTCTGCGCAACGGCTTAAGTTTCCTTGATATTGCCCAAACCGGAACCCGCCCCGCAGGGGTGGGACTGCGCACCCGAAGGGTGTGAAGAAAAATCCTCTTTTCCGGATTGGAAACCGGTTTCTACCTGGAAATCATACCCGGATGGATACTGGAACCATGTGATCGGGCGCCCGAAGGCTTCCATCAGAACGGGCGCCTTTGGATGCCTCGATCACGCTTTCATCGAGGGGCCCTTGCCCCGATGATGGGGGAGTGCCATGATTTGCCGGATCTTGCTGTTTCTATGCATCCTCTTTCTGTTTTCACCAGGCCGCGCGCCGAATGCTGCAGAAATCATCGAAATCCTGAAGACGGATATCGTCGCATTCAACCTGAAAGAGCATCAGGCCAGCCTCCTCGACGGCACCTACAAAGGCGAGGAAGGACCGCTCTGCCTGACTCCTGAGGCAGCCCGCTCCCTGGGGCTTACGGTCCTGGTCCATCCCCTCTACGAAAACGCCGTGGCCTTGCAGAAAGAGGCTGCGGAGGACCTTCAGGAGGCACGCCGGAGCCTCCTCACGAATCAGACGGAGGGCCAGCCGGATGGCCATGCCCGGGCGGCCGCCCGGGCAGCTGCAGCCTACAACCAGAAAAAATCCACGGCCTGGAATCATTTGATGACCTATCGGGCGCGCTTGACTCTTGAAAACGATGACCGTCTGAAAGAGCCCCTCGTCCTGAACCTGCTCGAGAATCTGCTCCGCCAAGCCCTGGACACGAACGGCCGCAACCTCCGGGACTCCCTCGCCCACGTCTATAACCGCTGCCGGGGCCTCAAGAACGCCGGCGATCCCCTCAAACCGGAGAACGTCCGCTTTGTCAACGCCGTCTTCAACGCCTTTCGCGCCAAGGCGCCGGATGCCTTGCAGAAAGAGCTGGATCTGGATCTTTACCGCCCCTCCCGCGACATGGATCCACTCACACATCAGGCAACTCTTGCGCGGGTGCAGGATGCCGCCCCGAACTGCCTGCGCCCGCTTTTCGAGTTGACTGCCAAGGAGGATCCATGCGTCGATCCGCTCTTGTTCATGGCCTTGATGCGGCGTGAATCCAGCTTCAATCCATCCGCTGTCTCCTATGTCGGCGCAGCCGGCCTCACACAGATCATGCCCGCCACCGGCGAGGGTCTTGGGATGCAGACCATTTTCAGGCCCGATTATTTCGATGAGGCTACCCGCCTTCTTTCGGAAGAAAGACGCTTGCGTCGTCAAGCCATGGACATCCTGGAGCGAATCAAAGACGAAGGCGATTTATCGGCCGCCCGCCGCGCCCGCGCTCTCATGCAGGAATCCCTGGCTGCGAAGAAAAAGCGCACGGTCCTGCTGGAGCGTTACCGGGACGAACTGCTCGAACACGGCAGGGATGACCGTCTGGACCCCGAAAAGGCGATCGCCAAAGGCGTGAAATACTTCTGCGGGATCCTGAAGGACTTCGACGGCGACATGAGCCTTGCGCTGTCGGCGTACAACGCAGGGCCGCACCGTGTGCGGCAGTATGCAGGGATACCCCCGTACTCCGAAACCGTAACCTTCCGGAACCGTGTCCTGTCTTTCTATCGCGAATATATCCAGAGGTTTCGGAACGTCAGATAGTTTCCAACCCGGAAATGGTCTTTTGGCCTATCTCGGCGTCAACCTGCACGTTTGCTTGTGCGGCGACCACTAGGTCGCCTCCGCACAAACGCTTGATTTCCTTGATATTGGCCAAACCGGGACCCGCCCCGCAGGGGTGGGACTGAGCACCCGAAGGGTGTGAAGAAACCGGGACCCGCCGCGAAGCGGTGGATCTGAGCACGCGTAACGTGTGAAGAAAAATCCTCATTTCCGGATTGGAAACCGGGTTCTACAGGGAAATCATTTCCGGATGGACACCGTTTCGTTTTCAAAGCTTTATTTGCGGATGGACGACAGCTGGTTTCCGGACGGCTTCCGAACCGGAGAAGCGTCTCTCCTGCCAGGGGGGGGCCGGTTGTTGTTCAAAAGTTGCTTGACACCGCAGCGATTTGAACATAAAGGTAGCGCTTCGAAAAATGCCGGACGCCGGCTTCCAAGGTACAAACGGCCGAAAGGTTTTTCGGCCCTGTCGAACGAACCAACCACACGAGGGACCTGTCCGATGGCTGACCAAATCGTGCGTGAAAGCGACTTCCCCAACCTCAAACTTCTCCGGAGAGGCAAGGTCCGGGACGTCTATGAAATCGAAGACCAACTGCTGATCGTAGCCAGCGACCGCATTTCGGCCTATGACGTCGTTATGGCCGATCCTATCCCGGACAAGGGGAAGATCCTCACAGCCCTCTCCCTTTTTTGGTTCAAGCAGTTGGAACCGCTGGTCGAGCATCACCTCATCACCGCCGACGCCTCCCTCTACCCGGAGGTCTGCCGGCCCTACGCAGCAGACCTGCAGGGTCGCAGCATGCTGGTCAAAAAGGCCCGGCCGCTCCCCGTCGAGTGCATCGTCCGAGGGTATCTGTCCGGCTCCGGCTGGGCCGAATATCAAGATAAAGGGAGTGTCTGCGGCATCGTGCTTCCGCCGGGGCTCGTGGAATCCTCCCCCTTGCCGGAGGCCATTTTTACGCCGTCCACCAAGGCCGAAGACGGCCAGCACGATGAAAATATCTCCTTCGAAGAAGCGAGCCGGCTCATCGGCAGGGAAACCGCAGAGTCCGTCCGGCGTCTAAGCCTTCAAATCTATCGGCACGGGAGGGATCTTGCGGCTGAGCGCGGCATCATCGTCGCCGACACCAAGTTCGAATTCGGGCATGTCGACGGACGTCTCATCCTGATAGACGAAGTGCTGACGCCCGACTCGTCCCGTTTCTGGCCCATGGATGCCTACAAGCCCGGGGTCTCGCAGAAGAGCTTCGACAAGCAGTTTCTCCGCGACTACCTGACCGCGATCAAGTGGCCCAAAAAACCGCCCCCGCCCCCCCTGCCGGAGGAGATCGTCTTCAAGACAAGGGAAAAATACCTCGAGGCGCTGCACAGAATCACCGGCCAAGGTCTTCCGGAGATCACGAAAGGGTAAACGGCATGGAGAAAAGGCCGATCATCTGTTTTATCGACGATTCCGACTTCGAACACGCCCTCGTAAGGGAGGAGATCGCCCCGAGGGCCCCACGCTTCGAGTTCGTGCAGGCCAAGACCTTCAAAGAGGCTTGCGAGTGCCTGGGCGAACGGACGCCCGCCCTGTTTTTGCTGGATTTATGGGGTCAAGACCCAGCCGTCGCCTCCCCTTCCATCACGCCGAAGCATGAGGTGGAGCGAAAAGCAGCCGGCTTTCCCGGCCTGGATCACGTATACGGAGGTCTTGAAGATTTTTCGGGGGATGTCCCCAACGAGTACTTGAAGCGCTTTTTCACAATTGTCGACTGCTGGAGGCGCCTTTTCGAAGAAGTGTGCGCCCGCGTCGGTCAAAACCGCAAATACGGCCTTTACAACCTCGAACAGGCAAGAAAGCGCTATCCTGGGGTTCCGGCTGTCTTCTATACGCGTAAATCCCTGATCAACGATGCCGTGGCCCTTTTCAAGGCCGGCGCCGACGGACTTTTCATCAAGCCGACCGGCTCGACGGACGAAGAAACCCGCTCGCTGACGCGGACCTTTGCGCCTGCCCTTCTTCAGGAACTCGAAGCCCGTATATCCCCGAATCTTCCGTAATTCCCCTCCGGAAAAGGGCTTTTTGCTCATCTTGGCGTTCATCTGTGCGTTTGCTTGTGCGGCGGCCTGTCCCCGATTGTACATGTCACCCGGAGCAGCCCGGTTTCCGCTGCCTCCGCAGCAGCCGTCTCAAGGGCTTCCTCCGGGGTTTTCGTTGGGGGTGAACACCTCCGATTCCCCCATCCGTCTGCAGCCCGGCATGCCTCCCCTTTCATTCCGCCGCTGAAACACCGCTCATTCCTGTGCAAGCGGGAAAAATCTTGCGGCTTTTCACCTTGACATACCCTTCAAGATGCTTAGGTTTCTTTCCATCCGGAAATGATTTCCCGGCAGAACCCAGTTTACCTTGAGTCGGCCGCGACGTCGGCGGCAGCGTTTCAACTATCCAACAGATAAGAGCGGAAAGGAAGCATGAACGATATCTCTGAGGCTGATCGCAACCGGGAAGCTTCCCTCGAGGAGCCTGGTCATCACCCGGAGCCCGATGAACTCGCGGGCGGTGGAGCGAAAACCGATTCGAAACCGGCGGAAGAGATGAGCCGTGAAGAACTCCTTCAGAAACTGAAGGAGGTTCAGGAAGCGGCCGATAAGAATTTCGACCTCTATCTCCGTTCACAAGCCGAGATCGAAAATCTCAAGAAACGATCGCAGAAAGAAAAAGAGGGGCTGATGCGCTTTGGGAATGAATCCCTGATCAAGCGGCTCCTGCCGGTTGTTGACAATCTCGAAACCGCTCTGATTCATGTAGAGGACGAAAAGGCCCTGGAAGCGCTCCGCGAGGGCGTAAATCTCACCCTCAAAGGGCTGAAAGACGCCCTGCACAAGGAAGGGGTTTCGGAGGTCAAAGCGCTCGGGGAACCTTTCGACCCGCACTTTCACGATGCCATATCGGAACAGGAAGACGCCTCTGTCGAACCCCGTACCATCATTCACGAACTGCAAAAGGGTTATCTGCTGAACGACAGACTCGTGAGACCGGCTACTGTAGTCGTCAGCAAAAAAAACAGCGAGGGTTGACCTCGATAAAGGCTGATCCGTATTCGTCTCAAAATATTGAGCTTGAAAATCAGGAGGCAGGGAAATGGCAAAAATCATAGGAATTGATCTCGGTACCACCAACTCTTGCGTGGCCGTCATGGAAGGCGGAGATCCAGTGGTCATCACCAACGCCGAGGGCTCGCGAACGACGCCGTCCATCGTCGCCTTTACAGATAGCGGAGAGCGGCTGGTCGGCCAGGCAGCCAAACGCCAGGCCGTCACCAATCCGGAAAACACCGTGTTCGCTGTCAAACGGCTCATCGGCCGGAAATATGACTCCGCCGAGGTCCAGAAAGACTTGGGCGTTCTCCCGTACAAGATCAGCAAGGCTTCGAACGCGGACGCCCATGTGTCGATCAGGGGCAAGGATTACAGCCCGGCGGAAATTTCGGCGATGATCCTCCAGAAGATGAAGCAGACCGCCGAGGATTATTTGGGTGAAAAGGTGACGGAGGCTGTCATCACGGTGCCGGCCTACTTCAACGACAGCCAGCGCCAGGCTACAAAGGACGCAGGCAAAATCGCCGGTCTGGAAGTCAAGCGGATCATCAATGAACCGACGGCGGCTTCTCTTGCCTACGGGCTCGACAAGAAGGGCGACCGCAAGATCGCCGTCTTCGATCTCGGAGGCGGAACCTTCGATATATCCATCCTGGAGATCGGCGAGGGGGTATTCGAGGTGAAGTCCACCAACGGCGACACTCATCTCGGCGGTGAGGATTTCGACCTGCGCATCGTGGATTATCTGGCCAATGAATTCAAGAAAGACCAGGGGATCGATCTGCGTAACGACAAGATGGCGCTCCAGAGGCTGAAAGAAGCGGCCGAAAAGGCCAAGATGGAGCTGTCCGGATCGACGGAAACCGACATCAACCTCCCGTTCATCACCGCGGACGCAAGCGGCCCCAAGCATATGAACATCAAGCTCGGCCGCTCCAAACTCGAGGCATTGGTGGACGACCTGATCCAGAAGATCGTCGGCCCGTGCCAGACTGCGCTCAAAGACGCGGGATTGAAGGCCAGTGATGTCGATGAAGTCATTCTCGTCGGCGGAATGACCCGGATGCCGAAGGTCCAGGAAAAGGTTCGGGAGGTTTTCGGCAAGGAACCCAGCAAAGGGGTGAACCCCGACGAGGTGGTCGCCATCGGTGCGGCGATTCAGGGCGGCGTGCTCAAAGGAGACGTGAAGGACGTTCTCCTGCTCGACGTCACACCGCTTTCCCTTGGGATCGAAACGCTCGGGGGCGTGTTCACCAAACTGATCGAGAAAAACACGACCATTCCGACCAAGAAAAGCCAGATCTTCTCCACAGCGGCGGACAATCAGCCTGCGGTCGAGATCCACGTGCTTCAGGGGGAACGCGAGATGGCCTCCGGCAACAAGACGCTCGGGAGATTCCAATTGGTCGGAATACCCCCTGCGCCTCGAGGACTGCCTCAGATCGAGGTCACCTTCGATATCGACGCGAACGGCATCGTCAATGTCTCCGCAAAGGACATGGGTACCGGCAAAGAGCAGTCGATCAAAATCACAGCCTCCAGCGGACTCTCGGATGAGGAAATCAACCAACTGATCAAGGACGCTGAGTTGCACGCGGATGAAGACAAACGGAAAAGGGAACTCGTCGATGCCCGCAACATGGCCGATTCCCTCATCTACAGCACCGAGAAATCCATCAAAGAGGTCGGCGACAAGGTGGATGAGTCCACGAAAGCCGACATCAACCAGGCGATTGAAAACTTGAAAAAAGCGCTGGAAGGGGATAATGTCGAAGAGATCAAACGATTGAGCGAAGCCCTGACTCAAAGCTCCCACAAACTCGCCGAAGCCATGTATGCGAAGGCCAGTCAGCAGCAGGCCCAAGAAGGAGGCCAGGGAGGCGAGGCTCAAGCCGGCGGGCAAAAAGACGAGGATGTTGTGGATGCCGATTTCGAGGAAGTCAAAAAATAAAACGATGATCCCTCTGTCATCCATTCGAAAGGCCATGCTCGCCTTGTTGGCGGGCATGGCCTTTTTGCTCTTCTCGTGCCGGCCGCAGTTGCCTTTGACCGGCCCCGAGAAACCCGCCGCAAAACCGCCCCTGATCACCCAGGCTGAATCCTACGAAAAGCTCGGCCAAACCAGCGCGGCTGTCAGCACCTATGAGCACTACCTGGCCGAACACCCTCGCGGCGCCTATGCGCCTTTGTCCCTGCATCGGTTGGGGCGACTGTATGCGCAGCAAGAGAAATATGAAAAGGCGGTGGGATCCTACCGCAGACTTCTTACCTCGACGCGGGAATATCCTGCCGCCGCCGAGGCACGCTATGAATTAGGCCGCGTCCTGTATCTCATGGGCGATTACCCCTCCTCCCGGGAGGAAATGCTTCGATGGCTGACACTCTACCCCGTTCACACCTTGCGTCCTCAGGTGCTCCTGCTGCTTGCGGAGGACTCGAGGGCGATGGGGAACCTGCCGGAGGCTTTCTCCAGATATCTGCAGGCCGAAACGGCTTTCCTGGGAGATACGGAGTCGACAGCGCATGTGCAGGCGAAGGTCTTGGAGACCATCAACGGGGCCGACCGCGTCCAATTGGCAGAGATGATGCGGTCTGCCACCGACAGGAAGCACATAGAAAAGATCCAGTACCGGATGGCCATCCTCTATTTCGAAGACCACGATCTGGAAAAGGCTGCAGACCTCGCCCAGGCCCTGGCAGCGCAAAGCCCCGACCAAAAGATGATCGAAGACGCGAAGGATCTGCTGGCACGGATCGAATCGGCCCGCCGGGTGAAGTCCCATCTGGTCGGCTGCCTGCTCCCCTTGAGCGGCCCATACAGCCTTTACGGTCAGGAGGTCCTGAACGGGATGCAACTCGCGCTGGGTATTTTCGGGTCCTCCGAACAGAACGCCCCGTTCGAACTAGTGATCCGGGACTCGGGAGCCAACCCCGAAGAGGCCCTTGCCGGGCTGGAGCAATTGGTGAACAATGAGCACGTCATCGCCGTCATCGGACCATTGGCGAGCAAAACCGCCTCTGTTGTGGCGGCGCGTGCCCAAGAATTCCATACCCCGGTCATCACCCTGACCCAGAAAGAAGGAATCGCCGATCTCGGGGAATGGGTCTTCCGTAATATGTCAACCCCCCGCCAGGAGGTGGAAAGCCTCGTCTCAAAGGCCTTCAAGGATTTGGGCCTGCACAGGTTCGCCGTGCTTTTTCCCGACAACCCCTACGGAAGAACCCTCTCGGAGCTTTTCTGGGAGCAGGTCAACTTGAACGGGGGCGAGGTGACGGGCATGGAGTCCTACAGACCGGGGCAAACCGATTTTTCGGAACAAATCCTGAAACTCGGGGGCATCGCAGCTGCAAAAACACGCTCCAAAGACGGCAAGAACACCCTTCCCGCACTCCGCTTCGAAGCCGTGTTCATCCCGGACAATGCTCAGAGCGTCGCCATGATCGCACCGCAACTCGTCTATCACAACATCTCCGGGGTCCGGCTCCTAGGCACCAGCCTGTGGCAATCACCTCAACTCATTTCTCTGGCTGGGGATTACATCCAGGGATGCGTTTTCCCGGCGGGCTTTTATGCCGCTAACGCCCGCCCCCGGACACAGGCCTTCGTCTCGAGTTATCAGAGCACCTTTATGAAAACCCCGGATCTCCTCGCTGCGACAGGGTATGATACGGTGAAGCTCCTCTCGGAGGTGCTTCAGCAAGGGAACGTCCAAAACCGTGACGATCTGAGGAGGGCGCTGATCGAGATGCACCCTTTCGATGGCGTTACGGGTGAGACCCGCTTCAGGCAAAACGGCGAGGTGGACAAGGCGCCCTTCCTGCTGACCATCCAGGGGGATCGAACGGTACCCCTCCCCTAAACAGCCTGTTGAAAAATCCGTCGGGCGAACGCTGTTGAAAAACAGCCGGATGCAAGGGTTTGCGAAGCCGCGGGATGAGGCGGACTCTATGTGCGCGCCGCAGTGACACGGAACGAGTGTTGCGCAGAAGACGGGTGTTTTTCAACAGCGTTCTAAACGGGTTCGTTCGGCTTTTCTTCCTTCCTATCAACACCCGCCTCGGAATCGCCGGCGGCTGCCTCCTTTTTTTTCTGGGCAAATTTCGATATGACGATACTCACTTCGTAGAGCATAATCAAAGGAACCGCCATCATGCATTGTGTGATGACATCGGGGGGCGTCAGGATTGCTCCGGCAACAAACGTCAGGAGAATCGCATACTTACGTTTTTTCCTGAGAATTTCCGGTGTGACGGCACCCAGACGGGAAAGAAAAAAGATCACTACGGGAAGCTCGAAGACCAATCCGAAGGCCAACAGCAATTTGATCGAAAAAGAGAAATATTCCCGTACGGAGGGCAAAGCCTTGACATACTCATTCGAAAATCCGACAAAGAACTGAAATCCGAAGGGGAACACGACAAAATAACCGAAAAGCGCGCCTCCGACAAAGAGCACCGTCGATGAAAGGGCGAAAGGGATGACATAGCGCCGCTCGTTGTGATAGAGCCCCGGTGCGATGAAAAGCCAGAGTTCGTAAAAGATGACGGGCGCGGCAGCCAGAAGGCCCGTCACGAAAGAAACCTTGAGATAGGTGAAAAACATCTCGGGCAGATTCGTAAAAATGAGCTGTTCACCCTCGGGCATCACCGCCTTGAGGGGGCGGATCAACAACTGAAAGAGCTGCTCCGCAAAAAAATAGGCGCCCACAAACCCGACGCCCACGGCAATGGCACAAATGATCAGTCGTTGCCGCAACTCCTCCAGATGGCCCATAAAAGGCTGCTTCACATCCTCATCCATCGGTTGTCGACCCCGAATTCTTCTCCCTCGCAGGCTGCGTTTCGTCGCTGCGTCCGGCCTCTTCTTTCGACTGCCGGTAGTCCTCGACCATTTGATCGTACCCTTCGTAAGCAGGTTTTTTGCTCTCCTCCGGTCCAGGCTTCCCGTTCAGCCCGCTCACCCCATCGACGAGGTCCTTTTTCACGGATTCAAGCTCTTCATCCACCGCCAGGCTTTCCTTGATCTCCTGGGTCGCCTTTCTGAACTCGGCCATTCCACGCCCCAGCGCCCTGGCCAGATCAGGGAGCTTCTTGGGCCCGATGACAATCAACGCGATAACCAGAATAATGATCAATTCCGGCATTCCGATGCCGAACATAATACACCCCCTAAAGGACCGCCCTCCGCAAGAGCGTCAAAGAGCACGCATCATCGCAATTTCGTCGCAATCCGGAAACTTGGGGCACTTGAGGCAATCCGCCCAGACCTTGTGTGGCAGAACCGCCTTGTCGACGACCTGGAACCCTATCTTCCCGAAAAAATCCGGGACATAGGTCAGGGTAAAGACCCTTTTCAACCCCAACACTCGTGCCTCCTCGAGGCAGGCCTCCACCAGCTTCAGCCCCAGCCCGTGCTCCCGATAGGCCTCCAAGACAGCGAGGGACCGGACCTCGGCCAGATCCTCCCAGCAGACCCCCAGGCCGCAAACCCCCACGACCTCGAAACCGGAGGAAGAACCAGAGCTCTCTCCCGCCTCGGAGCGCTCGAGCACGACATAATCCCTCAGGTGATCATATAGTTCGCTCAAAGGCCTCTGAAGAAGAAGCCCCTGCTTGGCATAGTGCGTAAGGATGTCGTAGATGGCGTGAACGTCTCCCGTTCTGGCCTTCCTGAGGTGCATGTCGGTTTCCATCAGAGCCCCGTTTCCATCAAGAATCCGTCCAATCCTTCTTTCCCCGCCAATTCCTGCATGGAGCGCTTGGCATCAGCCGCGCCCGTAAAAGGGCCGACCCTGACCCGGTAATACACCCTCCCATTGACCGACGCTCTGGTGAAATAGGCCCGAAATCCTTTTCCAAGCAATCGCTCGACCATTTCAGCAGCCCCTTCTTCCGTGTCGAGCGAGGCCACCTGGACCACATAGCCTACGCCCTCCTTAGGAGCCATCGGAGGAGGAGCAGCAGCAGGAGAAGACGGTTTTAGCGCCGCCTTGGATGCAGCCGGAGACGAATCCTTTTGAAGCTTACCTTTCTCCTTGGCGGTCTTCGCCTTCTTTGAAGCCAGTTCCCCATAGAAACGCAGCTCCGGATCCTCGGCCTCTTCGTTCAACGGCGGAATCGCCGCCTGGGAGACAGGCCCGGCTTCGCGCGCGAGCGGCACACCGGGCTGCTCCCTGGGCAGAAAATCTTTCAAAAACCCGGGGCCGTCCCCCCGCCCCACCATGATCCCCAAAACGAAGATCCAGCCGAGCAGAACCAGCAGCCCGGCTGTCCAAAAAAGAAAAGCACCGAACCCCAGCTCGAGACGGTATCTTTTCTTGGCCTTTTTGGATCCCCTGCTGGAAGACATATCCTTTGCCGATCACATCCTCTCCGGCGATTCGACACCGAGAAGCCTCAAACCATTTGCCAGCGTGATTCTGATGGCATCCACGAGGTGAAGCCGCTGCTGGCTCACGAGGGTGTCGTCCCCTACGACCCGGCAATCCAGGTGCTTCGTCCCCAGATTGAAATATTTGTGAAACCTGGCGGCCAGGTCGGTCAGATAATAGGTCAGACGATGGGGCTCCAGCGACCGGCAGATATCCTCCAACAGAACGGGGAACTCGGCCATCGCCCGGATGAGGCCCGTTTCCTCCTCCAGCATCAGTCGATCGAGACCCGTACGGACGACCGGCAGCCGCTCGAGACGGGATTCCTCGGCTTTTCTGAAGATGCTGCAGATCCTGGCATGGGCATACTGGACATAGTAGACGGGGTTGTCGCTGTCCTGCTTCTTGACCAAATCCACATCGAAATCCAGGGAGGAGTCGTGGCTTTTAGTCAAGAATACGAAGCGGGCGGCATCCACACCCACCTCGGCGAGGAGCTCTTCTAGGGTGACGTAGGAGCCGGCGCGCTTGGACATCTTCATCTCCTGGCCGCCCTTCCAGAGTTTCACCAACTGGATCAGCATGACGGAGAGCCAGTCGGACGGCAGCCCGTGGGCCTGCAACGCCGCCTGGATCCGGGGGACATAGCCGTGGTGATCCGCCCCCCAGAGATTGATGGCCTTGTCGAAACCCCGCGCCCGCTTCTGGAGGTGGTAGGCGATGTCCGATGCGAAATAGGTGAATTGGCCGTCTCCCTTGCGAAGCACCCGGTCCTTGTCGTCGCCGAACTCGGTCGTCCTGATCCAGAGGGCCCCATCCTGTTCGTAGAGTTTGCCGCTGTTCTTCAATGCCTGGAGCGTGGCATCGAGCATCCCGGATTGAAACAACTCGCTCTCAGGGTACCAGACATCGAACCGGACCCGGAAGGCATTCAGATCCCTGCGGATCTCCTCCAGCATGATCTCCTTGCCCGCCTGGGCACAGTAGGTGCAAGCCTCCTCTTCGGGCATCTCATCGATCGGCACCCTGCTGCCGACCGTTTCGGCCAGATCACGGATATAATCCCCGTGATATCCCTTCTCCGGGAAGGGATAGGCCGGGTCGGATCTTTGTTTAACGCGACTGTAAATGGACCTCCCGAGCATCTGAATCTGCTGGCCGGCATCGTTGATATAGAACTCGCGCTCCACGTCATACCCGCAGCATTCCAAAATCCTGCACAAGGTGTCGCCGAGCGCCGCCCCACGCCCATGTCCCAGGTGAAGGGGGCCGGTCGGGTTGGCGCTGACGAACTCCACCAGCACCCGCAGGCCCTGACCGAGAGAGCAGCGCCCGAAGTCCTCTCTTTCCTCCAGGATACGGGCGAGGAAGCCGTGCCATTCGGTGGAGCGGACCCAGAAGTTGAGGAATCCGGGTCCAGCCACCTCCAGGCGATCGATAAGGCCGGATTCATCCTTCACGTTCTGCAGGATGACGGCCGCAATATCCCGCGGGGGGCGCCGCTGGGAAGAGGCGAGGGTCATGGGCAGATTGGTGGCGAAATGGCCATGATCCGGGTTATTGGGGACTTCGATGACATAGCCGGGCAGCGGGGTTTCCTTCAAAAGGCCTTTCTCGAAGCAATCCGCAATCGTGTCTTTCAGTACCTGTTCAATCCTGCTTTTCATTCCAGAAATTCCCTTTGATGGCGCGATCCTATTGAACAGAGGATTTCGTACGAGATGGTCCCTGCCCATTCGGCCATTTCATCGCATGTAATGACGGCTTCACCCTGGGACCCCAGAAAAACAGCCTCATCGCCAGGACGGACATCGCCGCAAAGACTTGCATCGCATATCGTGAGATTCATGCATACCGTACCCACCACAGGCACCCTTCGGCCTTGGAGGAGCACAAAACCCCGGTTCGAAAGTCTGCGGGGCAAACCGTCGGCATATCCGGCGGAGAGCACCGCAAGCGTTGCAGGCGCCGGGGTGTAATACGTCCTCCCATAGCTGATCGGGGTGCCGGCGGGCACTCTCTTGACCTGAATGACCTGTCCCCTGAAGCGCATGACCGGTTTGAAGGCAGGTTGACCCGCACTTCCCCCGTACAGCAGTATACCGGGCCGGACCATGCCGGAAATCGATTCGGGGTAAAGCGTCATCCCGGCGCTGTTGGCGATATTGTTCAGAGGGAGGGTATAGCCCATCGAACGGGCGGTATTCAGCACGTCCTCGAAACAGGCGATCTGTTTCTCGGTAAAGGTCCGGTCTTCCTCTCCTGCGGATGAAAAGTGGGATATGAGCCCCTGCAGCGACAGGAACCGCATCCGCCGCACCCCGTCCAGAAAGGCAGCCGTATCGGCCGGCCGAATGCCCAAACGCCCCATGCCGGTGTCAACCTTCAACTGGAAGCCGGTGATCCTACCCTTTCGTCCGCTTTCCTGATCGAGGACTTCCAGCATATCCATATCGAAGATCACGGGCGTCAGATCCAGGTCCACCGCGGCAGACGCCTCATCCCTCGAGCAAAGCCCGCAGAGGAGCACCACGGGGAAAGTACCCGGGATCGCTTCTCTCAGTTCGATGCCTTCCTGCAGAAAAGCGACACCCAGGCTGTCGACCCGGCAGCCCAGGAGGGTGCGCGCCACAGGGACCATTCCATGGCCGTACGCATCCGACTTGACGACTGCCAGGATCCGCGCATGAGGCCCAGCGGCATCCCTTACCCGCTGGAAATTCTCCTCAAGCGCTTTCAGATCGATCAACACCCGGTTCGGTCGGCCTCGAGTCTCCATTCCGCCCAATCTCCGATGCGGCATTGTGCCGTTTTCATAACTCAAGTGGGCTTATTCCCGTCAGTCCCGACTCGGATCACCCCAAAAAGGCGATCCTCCCGGTTCGCCTTTGAGCGAATGCCTGGCTTCCAAAGCCTCGATCAAACCCCTTCTTCCGGATTGGAACCCTGCTCCGGGCAAACACTGACCGGATGGCCACAAACCTTCCTCCATCCGGAAAAGAGCATCCTATGCAACACCCCTACAATCTGGAAACGAGGAATTTTCTTAACACCCTTCGGGTGCTCAGTCCCGCCTATCCGGAGCGGCTCCCGGTTCTGCCCATGTCAGGGGACACAAGCGTTTGCCCGGAGGAGACCTGTAGGTCGCCGCACAAGCAAACGGGCCGATCGAGGCCAAGATTGGCAAGAGAGGCCACCTCCAGGCTGGGAACAAGCTAACTGATCTTCAAACAGAGTTCAAGCGCAATTGCAGCACGCATCCGGTACAACCTTGACAGCCCCCGATTCCATCTCTATCATGATCCGGCATTTGGATCGGCCTCATCAGGAGCCCGTTGCGCGATGCTGCAGCTCCGATGCCCGGGGCCCATGGAGTAAGGGCACACCCCCGCCCCTTGCAGGAGTGCGGATGACATCCCGGAACCACTGCGCCAGCCCCCTTGGACAACTCGTTTCTATCCGGATGATGTTTATCCAGCACGGCGGGAATTCCAACCCGGGATGAGGATTTCCTGCCGATACCCATGAAACCGAGAGCCTGTCCGTGCGGCGGCCTGCAGGTCGCCGCACGGACAGGCGTGAAAATCGATGCCGAGATCGGCAGAAAGCACCCGTCCCGAGTGGGCACAAGGTATCCAGGATGAGATGGTTTTTCTGCCTTATAGGACTGCTGATGATCGTGGAGGGCCTCCCCTATTTCGCTTGCCCGGATAAGATGAAATCGTGGATGGCAGCCATCCAGAAGATTCCGGACGGCCAGCTTCGAATCCTGGGCCTGCTTTCGATGTGCGTGGGTCTGCTGTTGGCGTATCTCTTCAATGAATAAAAGCATTTGACTTTGAACCAAAGCTCTTTTAGAATTTCGCGTTTAATATAATCAATGTTTGATCTGGATGACTACAATTTCGATTTGCCGGCAGGATTGATCGCTCAGGTCCCCAGCAAGAGAAGAGACGCCTCTCGGCTTCTGGTGCTCGACCGCAGGAGCGGGGCGATCCGCGACCGGCATTTCCATGATATCCCCGAGCAGCTCAGCCCGGGGGATCTGCTGGTCCTAAACGATACCCGTGTCGTACCCGCCCGTCTGGAAGGGAAAAAGGATACCGGCGGCCGGGTTGAATTGCTGGTTCTGGAACACGACGAGGACGGAAAACCAGCGGCTGCCCGGCTTTGTTTGTTGAAATCATCCAAACCACCCCAAATCGGCGGCCTGATCCTGCTGGACGATCAGGTCAGCGGGGTAGTGGAAGAGGTCCAGGGAAACGGGGTTGTGGTGATCCGGTTCGACTCCCCTGAAGCCCTCGAGAAGCTGATCGAAGAGCGCGGAAGGGTGCCGTTGCCTCCGTACATCAAGCGCACCTCGCCCGATACGCTTGCCGCCCTGGATGTCGAAAGATATCAAACGGTCTATGCTGCGCGGAAAGGTGCCGTCGCCGCTCCCACGGCAGGACTTCACTTCACCCGGGAGCTGATTGGAAGGATCGAGGAAAAAGGCGTGGCAGTCGCCCCCCTGACTCTGCACGTGGGATTCGGGACCTTTCAGTCGGTTAGAACCCAGGATATCCGCCGCCACGTCCTGGGCGAGGAGTATTTTCGGATCGAGGCCGACACCGCGGAGGCTATAGCGAGAACAAGACAACGCGGAGGCCGGGTCGTGGCAGTCGGCACCACCGTTGTGAGGGCGCTCGAAACAGCTGCGCTGGCAGACGGATCCATTCGCCCTGGCGAAGGCCGGACGCGCCTCCTGATTACACCCGGATATCCGTTCAGGTGCGTCGACGCCTTGATCACCAATTTTCATCTGCCGAAAAGTTCACTTTTGTTCCTGGTCTGTGCATTCGCCGGGAACGACATCATTCGGAGGGCTTACAAGAAGGCCGTTGAGGACGGGTACCGGTTTTACAGTTACGGGGACGCCATGCTGATCCTGTGACAAGCCGGCATGATATCAGCCGCCTGCTCCATCACGCGGAGAGACCTGGCTCGAAGCGGCCCTGCTGAGCGTATTCTTCTTGAGATTCAGCATCCAACACCGATCCCGGGAATGCCAAGGGCGGATCGGCTGTCTGGAGACCGCCCATGGGAAGATCGAAACCCCCGTTTTCATGCCGGTCGGAACCCAGGCATCCGTAAAGGCGGTCTCCCCGGAAGAACTGGAAGAGCTTGGTGCGGAAATCATCCTCGCCAACACGTATCACCTGTACCTCCGCCCCGGCCACGACCTTATCGGCCGCCTCGGCGGGCTGCACCGCTTCATGCACTGGAACCGGCCCATTCTGACCGACAGCGGCGGCTTCCAGGTTTACAGCCTGGCCCGGCTGCGAACCGTTTCACCCGACGGCGTCGTCTTCCAGTCGCACATCGACGGGTCCCGCCACTTCCTGGGTCCGGAAAAGGCCATGGAGATCCAGCAGGCGCTGGGGTCGGATATCATGATGACCTTCGACGAATGCGTGCCCTTTCCGGCGGCCTATGATGATGTGCTGGACGCCGTCAAACGCACGACTCGTTGGGCCGAGCGATGTGCAACCCGCAAAGAGCCCGGAGAGGGGGCCCTCTTCGGGATTGTTCAGGGAGGGATGTTCCCTGATCTGCGCGCCATGAGCGCCCGGGAACTGGTCGCCCTCGGTTTCGACGGCTACGCCCTCGGCGGCCTTTCGGTGGGCGAGGATGCAGAAACCAGGCTGGCCGTCATCCAGGCTGCGCGGCCTTTCCTTCCCGAGGAAAAGCCGCTCTATCTCATGGGCGTCGGGACCCCCGCGGATCTCGTGGAGGCTGTCTGCCTCGGCGTCGACATGTTCGACTGCGTCATGCCCACACGCAATGCCAGGAACGGCACCCTGTTCACGTCGGTCGGCCGCGTGGCCATCAAGAACGCACGTTATGCCGACGACGACAGGCCTCTCGATCCCAACTGCAGTTGTTACACCTGCAGGCATTATTCACGGGCCTATCTGCGACACCTTTTCATGGCACGGGAGTTGCTTGCTTACAGATTGAATACGATACATAATCTCGCTTATTATATCGATCTCATGCGGGAGATCAGAAAAGCGATCGAGGCGGAGCAAATGCTCTCGTTCAGAAAGTGGTTTTATCAATCTCAGGAGATCAACCAAAAGGAGGATGCCTAATGGATTTTTTGGCCTATGCAATGGGGACGGACGGCACAGGCGGCGGACAGGGAGGAGGCTTCGGCGCCTTTATCCCCTTGATCCTGATGTTCGTAATCTTCTATTTTCTGTTGATTCGTCCTCAGCAGAAAAAGGCGAAGCAGCACAAGCAGCTTCTCGCATCCATCAAGAGAGGCGACCGCGTGGTGAGTGCGGGCGGATTGCATGGTGTCGTCACCGGCCTGGCAGACGACGCCGTCACGATCGAAATCGCCCCCAAGGTGCGGGTCAAGATATCTAGAGGATCCGTTGCCGGAATCATCGGCAGAGAGTCGGCCTAGGATCCGCCGACGCAGCCTTTCCGGCTGCCGGGCGACATCGCATTTCTCGAACGACCAGGAGTAAACCGTGTCAAAAAGCTTGAGTTGGCGTAGCGCATTGGCTGGGCTCGTCCTGTTGGCGGCCTTGATCTATCTGACCCCTTCTCTCACGAGCACCCTCCCGGACTGGTGGTCGCGGGTCCTCCCCGATGATCGCATCCGCCTGGGTCTCGATTTACAGGGGGGCATCCATCTGGTCCTGGAAGTGGAAGTGGATAAAGCCGTGGAAAGCCACCTGGAGCGGACTGTCGAAGAGTTGAAGGGCGATCTGCGGAAGGAGAAGCTCCGTTATCAGGCGATCGAACGAACCGGTCTCGAGGGGATAAAGGTCGTGATGATGCGCGCAGAAGACGTCCAAACCTTCAGGGACACCGTCGGGATGATCTATTCCGATTTCGATATCAAGGCAGGCGGAGAAGAAGACGGCCATCCCGTCATGCTGTTGATCCTCCACACAAACGCCCGCAAGCGCATCAAGGAGATGGCGGTCGATCAGGCCCTGGAGACCATCCGGAACCGGATCGATCAGTTCGGCGTCACAGAACCCGAAATCCGCCCCCAGGAAGACCACCGGATCTTGGTGCAGCTGCCCGGTGTCAGCGATCCCAAACGGGCGATCGAATTGATCGGCAAGACCGCGCTTCTCGAATTCAAACTGGTGGACGAAGACCACAGTCTGGATGAAGCCCTCGAGGGGAACATCCCGCCCGGGAGCGAGATCCTCTATGAGAGCCCTCCTGCCACGGTTTCGCCGGACCGGCGCCGAATTCCATACCTGCTCAAGAAAAGGGCGGCCCTGACCGGAGAGTACATCACGGATGCCCGTGTCGCCATTGACAGCCAGTACAACGAACCTTACGTTTCCCTGTCTTTCGATACCCGCGGCGCCAGGCTCTTCGAGCAGATCACCGGAGAAAACATCAAGAAGCGGCTGGCCATCGTCCTGGACAACAACGTCTATTCCGCCCCGGTCATCCAGGACAAGATCGCCGGCGGCAAAGCCCAGATTACCGGCCGATTCACCATGGATGAGGCGAAGGACCTCGCCATCGTTTTGCGGGCCGGCGCCCTGCCCGCACCCGTGAAGATCCTCGAGGAAAGGACCGTAGGACCTTCTCTGGGAATGGATTCCATCCAGAAAGGGATCAAATCCATGCTGATCGGCGGACTGATCGTCATCCTGTTCATGGCCGTTTACTACAATCTCTCCGGCCTGATCGCCGATCTTGCCCTTGTCTTGAACATGATCTTCATCATGGCGGGGCTCTCCTTTTTCGGCGCTACCCTCACGCTGCCGGGCATCGCCGGGATCATCCTGACCATCGGCATGTCGGTGGATGCCAACGTGCTGATCTTCGAACGTATCCGGGAAGAATCGCGCCTGGGGAAGACGCCCCGCGCCGCCATCGAGGCCGGCTACGGAAAGGCTCTGGTGACGATCCTCGACGCCCAGGTTACCACCCTCATCGGCGCACTGATCCTGTTTCAGTTCGGGACCGGACCCGTGCGCGGGTTCGCCGTCACCCTGAGCATCGGCATCGTTGCCAGTCTCTTTACCGCGATCTTCGTGACCCGGATCATCTTCGATCTGCTCTACGTCCAGAAGCGCATGAAAAAGCTCAGCATCTAAATCATTGCGGGAGTCATTGAATGGAATTCATCAAGCCGGGAACCCACATCGATTTCATTGGAAGGCGTAAAATCGCGTACGTGTTTTCTTTGTTCATGATCGCTGCCACAATCGCCCTCCTGGTCTGGCGGGGCGGCCCCAACTACGGCGTCGACTTCTCGGGCGGCCTCCTCATCCAGGTCAAACTCGATCAGAAACGGACGCCGGCGGAGATCAAGACCGCCTTGGAATCCTTGGGGTTGCAGGACAGCGTAGTACAGGAGTTCGGCGAGGAGGCCGAACTGGAATATCTCATCCGTGTGCGCAAAATGGATCTGGACTTGAGCGGCTTGAGCGAAAAGGTCCAATCCGCCCTGGAGGCCCAATTCGGAACGCCTGCCGACATCCGCCGTGTGGAGATGGTCGGGCCGAAGGTCGGGGAAGACCTCCGGCAGAAGGCCCTGTTTGCCCTCTTCTACACGATCCTCATCATCGCCATTTACATTTCCGGCCGATTCGAGCTGAAGTGGTTGATGAGCGGGGTCATGGCCGTCACCTTGATCTTCATCGTCTATGTCGCATCGATCTTCGGGGTGAGCGTCACCTGGCTGATCATCCTGGCCCTGCTCGTCAGTCTTGGCATGTGCTGGTTCATGAACTTGAAATATGCGCTTGGAGCGATCATCGCCCTGATCCACGACGTCGCCATCACGATAGGGGCATTCGCCTTGACGGATCGGGAGATCTCCCTGGCCATCATCGCCGCCATCCTGACCATCGCCGGCTACTCGCTGAACGATACGATCATCGTCTTCGACCGTATCCGAGAGAATCTGCGCCGTTTCAAGCGCCGGCCTTTAGGCGAAACCATCAACACCAGCATCAATGAAACCCTTAGCCGCACCATTCTGACCTCTTCCACCACCCTGGTCGTGGTCGTCGCGCTGTTCATCCTGGGCGGCGGTGTCATCCATGACTTCGCCTTTGCGCTCCTGGTGGGGATCGGGGTGGGAACCTATTCTTCCATCTTCGTCGCCAGCCCGGTTCTGCTCCTCTGGGAAGGCCGGGCAAGAGGAAAAACCAAAGGAGCGCAGGTCCAGTCGAAATGAGAGCGGCCCTTTGGTCAAGACACGGAAAAAGAAACCTCTCCTTGCCCGGCCCCTTTTCTGGATAATGTTCTTGCTCGTCTTGGGGGGCGGCGGTGCAGGCTTGTATTTCTGGCACAGTTTTTTCGAACGCGGCGCCGAATTCCATGCCCTCGTGGTGCAGGTCGATCAGGAGCAGAGGCGGGTCGCCGCTGGCGAGACCCTCTTCCTGCATCCCGGAGACCGGGTGAAGATCTTGGAAATCGCAACCAACATCCCTTTCAACCATGATCTCCGCCTGGTCAGCCCTGATTTCGACATCAATGCTTTGCGCTTCGAAGAGATGCCTCTGGCCTCCCTGCTGCCCGATCGAGATATTTTCGACCATTATCGTATCGGGGTCTCCGTCAAGTACCGCAATGACACGATCGGTTCTATCAACCTGAACATCAGACCCTTCCTCGAGGACTGGGCCGACAAGGCCGTGCGGACCATTTCGCTCGAAGAGCGGGCATCCATCCTCCAAAAGGCCCTGGGTTTCCACCCGAACGAAAGGAAGCTTTTGCAGCTTCTCGCCGAAACCTACAAGGGCATGGCCCAATGGCGGAAGGCCGGTGAAACGATGGAACTCTTGCATAAGGAGACTCGCGATCCGGCCGTTCTCAAAGAAATCCGCGACCTCTATGCCGCCGCCGGTGATTCGGAGGCGGTGATCCGGATCCTCAAAGAGGTCACCAAACGGGATCCGGAAGATATCTCAACGCTTCGGGAACTCGCTGAGGAACTGGACGACGGCGGACGGACGGAAGAGGCCGTCCGCTGTTATGAAACCCTCCTTGGACTGATACCGGAGGAGGAAGCACTGCCGATCCATTCGAGGTTGGCCCTCATCCATGCCGAGGCCGGGCGGCACCAGGCGGCCGTCCACCATTATCTGCAAATCGCCCGCCACCAACCCGATGACCCGAATCTCTATTACAACCTCGCCTATCTCCATGAGCAGCTCGGGCTGGAGGAAGCATCCTTTGATTATCTGAAGAAGGCGCTGCAGCTGAATGCGGCGGATCGGGATGGCCGCCTCAAACTCAGCCTTCATCTGATCGAACAGGGGCAATGGAAGGAGGCGCGGCGCTGGCTGGAAGAGGTGCTGGCTGCCGGCCCGATGGATCAGGAAGGGCTGCTGCTGATGGCCCAGGTCCTTGAAAAGTTGGAGGACGAACAGGCACTGGCGGAAATTTACCGCCGTATTGCAGCGAACGATCCCCAAAATGATACGGTGCTCTTCAACCTGGGGGCGCTCGAGTACCAGAACGGACGGCTCGAAGAAGCTGCCAACCATCTGACCGCCTATGCTGAACGCCGTCCCGAAGATGTTTCGGCCCTGACCATCCTCTTCGACCTTCACCGCCGTATGGAGAACGTCACGCAGGCCGTGAATGCCGCTCGAAGCCTGATACGCCTCCAGCCCGACCATATGGCCGCTTATACGTACCTCTTCGAAAACCTGCACGACCGGAAGGATTATCAGGGCATCGTCAAGACTTTCGAACCGGCTGTTGAGGCCAACCCAAAGGAAAAGGCCCTGCGCCAATATCTGCTGGTGGCCTACCTCGAGCTCGGAAGAGAGGATCGAGCCATGAGCACCCTGGAGGGTATTCTCGAACTCGATCCAGAAAACCCCGAACTCTGGCTGAACCTTGCACGATTGCGCGAGAAGCATCAGGATGCGAAGGGGGCCATGGAGGCCTACCGGCAAGTCCTCCAACGAATCCCTCAGCACCAGGAAGCCTCCGAGGCCTTCCTCCGCCTGCGGCTTGGAAACCTGGATGCTTCACCGGACTCTTGACACGTTCCCGATGAATGGACGCAAGCCCCATTACGATGTGTCTGCCGGGATCCTCTCGGAGCGGGGGAAGATCCTCATCACCCGCCGGCCCGAAGGCACCCACCTGGAGGGGCTGTGGGAATTCCCGGGAGGGAAGCAGGAGGACGGGGAAACTCCGGAGGCCTGCCTGAGGCGCGAGATGATGGAGGAGCTCGGCATTCGTGTAAGGTTGGGGCGTCCTCTTGCAACCATCGATCACGCCTATGCCTCCAAAAGCGTCACGCTCCATTTCTTCCTGTGCACCCGAGAGGAAGGAAGGCCCATAGCACGCCAGGGACAGGCGATCAGGTGGGTGACCGTTCAGGAACTGGGGGCGCTTCCATTCCCGCCACCGGACTTGAAGGTCATCGACATCCTTATGAACATCTTCAAATAAGGAGGGAAACCGCCTTGATGGTTCACAGAAGCGAGGACGGGTATCGGACGCTGACCGACGGCATCCGGATGAAAACATTGGTGTACGGTGAATTGACGATCCTTTGCGAATTCAAGGTCGAAGGCGGAAAGAAACTCCCCCTGCACCACCATCCTTACGAGCAGACCGGATACGTGGTCAGCGGCCGGATCGTCCTGAGGGCGGGGAATGATTCCTTCGAGGCCGGGCCGGGTGACAGCTGGTGCATCCACAAGGATGTCCCCCATGAGGCCGAGGTCCTTACGGATGCCGTCGTTGTGGAGGTCTTTTCACCGGTGAGGGAAGACTATCTTCCCTGAAGGCGATCTTTTCGCCCAACCCGAATGGGATACGGAGAAAGCAGGCACCGCGTGTACGTGGACACCATCACCATTCTGCACCGCCGGTTCCCCAGAAGGGAATCCTATCCATTCAATGTTCCGGCCTTGAGCGGCACCGATCGCCTCGATCTGCGGGATCGCGCGGTGTTCTTCGTCGGGGACAACGGAAGCGGCAAATCGACTCTGCTCGAAGCCGTTGCGCGCAGCTACGGCCTGACGGTCTGGGGAGGCGAAAAATCACACACCGCACACCGGAACCCCTTCAGCAAATCGCTGCATCACTTTCTCAGCATGGAGGGGACGTGGGAATGGGGGGGGATCGTGAAGGGGTTTTTCTTCAGGGCCGAAAGCTTCTTCAACTTTGCAGCCTTTATCGACGATATGAGCCTCACGGACAGAAATCTTCTGGACTATTACGGCGGACGTTCGCTGCACCAGCAATCGCATGGGGAGGCGTTTCTTTCGTTCTTCGAACACCGCTGCCGCCTCCCGGGCCTCTATCTGCTCGATGAGCCGGAGGCGGCGCTTTCGCCCCGCAACCAGCTCCAATTCATCTTCATCCTCCATCGGGCCCTCGCCCGGCCGGCGACGCAGTTCATCATCGCCACGCATTCGCCCATTCTCCTAAGTTATCCGAAGGCCCAGATTCTGAGCTGCGATCATGCCCCCATCAAGGAAATCGCGTATCAACAGACAAAATCCTACCGCTTCTACAAGGATTTTCTTCAGGATCCAACCGCTTTTCTGAAAGATTTCGAATAGCCGTTCGGGCGGTCTTCGCCTGCAAGCCTCTTTCAAATCACGTCCCTATGGACGGCCGCCAGGAGCGCCATTTCATTCATCCTCAGTCTAGGCCCAAGGCCGGTGGGGATCATCTGCTGTGATCGCCGGGGTCAACGATGCTCGGCCTTCTCAAGTTCCTGAAGCTGAAGACTTATTTTTTGAGCAAGGACACCATGACCCGCCGAAAGCTCCTTCGCTTTCTCGAAATGGAACCGCGCCTTGTCCGTCTGATTCAACCTGCTAAAATACAATCCAAAATTGTAGTGCGCCTCAGCCAGCCGATTCAAACGCCCATAGGCAATCCCCAGGTGATAATACACATCGTCCTTCGCCGCAGGCGACACGGCAAGACGTTCGAAAATTTCGACTGACTGGGTGTATTGCCCCAGATTCAGGTAGGAAAGCCCCAAGTAGTAGAGCGCCGTGCTGTTTTCACCCAGCTCCGACAGGGATTCTTTCAGCGTGCGCACCGCGTCCTGGTCGCGTCCACTCAGCTGGTAGGCCTGCCCGAGATAGGTCAGCAGAGGCAAACGATAATCCCTTCCGCGCACCAAGGCCTTTTCTATGAAATCGATCGCCGTGGGGTAGTCTCTTTTTCCCAATGCGAGGATCCCCAACCCTACGTACGGAAGAGGGTCGGATGGATCTTTGTCCAGATCGGCTCGAAACAGCCGTTCCGCCTGCGTGTTATCTATGCTGCGGGCCATCACGACGGTCCTGAAGAGCGGATAGACCTTTCGAAACTGTTCGGCCTCGGGCGATAGGGTCTGCCCCGCGTAACCGCTCAGCAGGGTCTCGAGGTTCGCCATCCGTTCCGGCCCGGTCGGGTGGGTCAACAGGTAGGCGGGGATCTTATCCGACCCCAGCCAATTGCCTTTGGCAATCTCTTTGAGGGTTTCCTCCATACCGTGCGGGTCGAAGCCGCTGTCCGACATGTATTTGAACCCGAGCTGGTCGGCCTGCCGCTCGTCTTCCCGGCTGTAGTGCAGCTGCGCCTGGATACCGGCCGCCATGGACCCGGCGATCAGCGCCTCGGCGGCTGTACCACCCAGCAGCGCGCCCGCGAGGATACCGGCCATCGTAATCAGACCGATCTTCTTGTTCTGCTCGATGCGCTTGGCCAGATGACGGGCTGTAACATGCCCGATTTCATGGCAGATCACGGCAGCCAGTTCATCGACCTGATCGAGGGCGCCGATGAGCCCCGAAAAGATGAATATCTGTCCGCCCGGGGCTGCAAAAGCGTTCAGCGTGGGGTCTTTGATGACGTAAAAATGGAAGGGGAAAGGCTGGGTCTCGACCTGCTCGACCAGGTATCGTCCAAGGCCGTTGAGGTATCGATTGGCAAAATCATCTTCGAGGAAGGTGAAGTATTCCTTGATCTGGGCCATGAACTCACGGCCGATCTCCTGCTCTTCATCCACCGAAAGGGCCCAGGCGGGACCAGCGCAGCACGGCCATTTCGGGCCGAGACCTGTCGTCACAAAAACCACCAGCAGGGTGAAAACGGCCATGATCCTGCGCATGAAACCTCCGATCAATCCGGCGGCGGGTCATTCTCGATGGGAATGCGCGGGGCCTCGACCCATAGCCCTTCAAGATCGTAAAACGTGCGCACCGGTTCATAGAAAAGATGGACCACGATATCCCCGAAGTCAAGCAGGATCCACTGCCCCTCCTGCTCTCCCTCAATGCCGTAAGGCCGGAACCCGGCCTCCCGCATCCTGCGCTGCAAATGCCGGCTGAGCGCCTGGACCTGCCTGGAACTGCCGCCGCTCGCGATCAGAAAATAATCCGTCAACGACGTCAGTTTCCCGACCTCAAAAAGAACCGGATTCAATGCCTTCCTTTCCAGAAGATAGCCGGCGCATTTCCGTGCTTTTTCAAGCGTATCCATGGTCTCTATAAAGCCCCGTCCTCTCGATGTATTCTCTTACGGGCTCGGGGATCAGAAAACGCACAGATCTCCTCTCCCGGCACAACCGCCTGATCCGCGAGGCGGATATGTCCATCCGTGTCGTTTCCAGAAAGCGGATCGATTTGCCGGAGTGCGACGTGAAAAATCCCCGTTCATTCTCAGTGATGCCTGCGACGCCGAGCGATCGCAGGAACGCCGCGGGCTCTTCCAATTCGGTGCCTTCCCGGCCGATGACAACGAAATGCGCCCGTTCGAACAATTCGAGATAGGCCTTCCAGGTGTAAATCTCCAGAAAGGCATCCATACCCAGGATAAAAAAGATGTCTGCCCGCGGGCCGAACATCGCCTGGCAATTTTTCAGCGTTTCTATGGAATAGGAAGGGCCGGGCCGCCTTCCCTCGAGATCGGATGCCTCGAGATACGGAGACGAGGAGACGCCCAGACGCGCCATCTCATATCGATGCGCAAAGGGCGTAATCGGTTCCCGGGTCTTGTGAGGAGGCACGGCGGCGGGAATGAGGTATACCTTGGCCAGATCCAGATGTTCTCTGACCTCCTCGGCACCGCGCAAATGGCCGAGATGAATCGGATCGAAGGTTCCACCCAGCAAGCCGACTCTCAAGGCATCCTCTTTTTCGCCGTCGAGTCCTATCCTGCAAACCCTTTCTTTCCGGCTTACCGCCCGCGGCCGGACGGGTCAGCTTCTGACCTGACCGCTGCCGTAAACGATGAACTTCGTGGTCGTCAGTTCTTCGAGGCCCATCGGGCCGAAGGCGTGCAGTTTGGACGTGTTGATCCCGATCTCCGCCCCCAGCCCCAACTGATTCCCGTCGTTGAAACGGGTCGACGCGTTCACCAGCACGACGGAGGAGTCGACCTCGCCGAGGAAACGCTGGGCGCGCGCGTAATCGTTCGTCACGATCGTTTCGGTGTGTTTCGAGCCGTAGCGCTCGATATGATCCAGGGCCTCTTCGAGGTCCCCCACTACCTTCACCGCCAGGATCAGGTCCAAAAACTCCGCCGGCCAGTCCTCGGCGACCGCCGCCCTGACCTGCGGCGCGATCGACCGGGTGCGCTCGCAACCCCTGATCTCAACGCCGGCCTTTTCAAACCGCTCGATCATTGCGGGGAGGAATCTCCCCGCGATCCCTTCGTGTACGAGAAGGGTCTCCATCGCATTGCAGACGCCCGGACGCTGCACTTTCGCGTTGTAACAGATCTCCTCCGCCATGGGGATCTCGGCGTCTTGGTCCACGTAGACATGGCAAACCCCTTTGTAGTGCTTGAGAACGGGGATCTTCGAGTGATCGGCCACGAACCGGATCAAACCCTCCCCCCCGCGCGGAATGATCAGGTCCACGTCTTCATCGAGCCCGATCAGGATCGACACCGCCTCGCGGTCCGTCGTAGGCACCACCTGAACGGCCTTTTCCGGGAGCCCTGTTTCCCGCAAGGCCTCGGCCAGGATCTCAGCGAGGACCATATTGGACTGAATCGCCTCGGACCCGCCTTTGAGGATGACCGCGTTTCCGGATTTCAGACAAAGCGCTGCGGCATCCACCGTCACATTGGGCCTCGATTCATAGATGAACCCGATGACCCCGATGGGAATACGCACGCGTCCGACCAGAAGCCCATTCGGCCGGCGCCACATGCCGGTGACCATACCGACCGGATCCGGAAGTCCCGCGACCTCCTCGAGTCCCTGCGCCATGCCTTCTATCGTGGGGCCGGTCAAGGTCAGCCGGTCGATCATGGCCGCTGAAAGACCCGCTTCACGCGCCCGGGCGACATCTTGCGCGTTTTCCTCGCTTATCCGGTCCGAATACCGGCGCAGCAGCCCCGCCATTCGGTTCAAGGCGGCGTCCTTATCGGCCCGGCCTATGCTGCGCAGCGCCCGGGCAGCCCTCCCGGCCTCATCGGCCATCGTGCGGATCATCCCCTCCACTGACATAGATCATCTCCTTCGTCCAACTGGCGCGCCAAGACTAGATTGTCGCGATGCACGACTTCGTCTTCGTGTTTGAAACCGAGGATGGCTTCTATCCCGGATGTCTTGACACCCATGATCTTTTTGAGGTCGCCGCTGTGGTAATTGACCATTCCCACAGCAAGATCCTCTCCTTCTTCGCTCACGATCAGGACGGCATCACCCAGGCTGAAACGCCCCACCACCTCTTTGATACCCGAAGGCAGAAGACTTTTGCCATTTTCCAGGAGCGCCCTCTCCGCCCCATTGTCGACCACGATTTGTCCCCGGGGCGATTTGGTGAAAGCGATCCAGTGCTTCCGGTGGCAGAGGGACACCGGGCGCGGCATGAAAAGCGTCCCTTCCTGCTCCCCTTTCAGGACCCGCTTCAGGACACCCGGCTTGAACCCATTGGCGATGACGGTCGGCACGCCCAGCAGCGCCACTTTCTGCGCCGCCTTGACCTTGCTGGCCATGCCACCCTTTCCCAGGAAACCCGGAATCGTGCTCGCGTATCCCGAAACGCGTCGATCCACCTTGTCGATCGTATGAATCAGGCGCGCGTCCGGGTGAATCCGTGGGTCCTTGTCGAACAAGCCGTCCAGATTGGTCAGATTGACCAGCAGGCCAGCCTCCGAAAGGCAGGTGATCATGGCGCTCAGGTTGTCGTTGTCACCGAACTTGATCTCATCCACGACCACGGTGTCATTTTCATTGATGATCGGCACGATCTTCCAGGAAAGCAGGGTCAACAGCGTGTTTCGTGCGTTGAGATAGCGGCGTCGATGCGTCAGGTCATCCCGCGTGACCAGGATCTGCGCCACTTTCTGGCGATGCCTGCCGAAGGCCTCTTCGTAGGCACGCATCAGACTGCTCTGGCCCACCGCGGCCAGGGCCTGCTGCTGGGAAACCGACTCCGGGCGCCTCTTGAGGCCGACCTTCCTGAGCCCGGAGGCAATGGCCCCGGACGAAACCAGGATGATCTCGATCTTGCTCCGCCGGAGATCCGCAATATCGTCTGTGATGCTCTCGATAACAGCCCGGTTCAACCCGTCGGCGGCTGTCAGCACACCGCTGCCGACCTTGACGACGATCCTCCGAATCCCTCTCAGCAAGGCCTCCCGGCCAACAGTCTTCACAGCCCCCGTCTGCAATTCAGGCATCAACCATCCACCTCCGGATTCGTACAGGAAGGATCCGCCTCCCGGGAATCGAGGCATTCCAGCCCCCAGACATCCCAGTTGACGAGGATCAACCGCTTCAGATCCTGGATGCCCTGCCCCTTCAGCGCCGACAAACCGATCCAGGGCACCCCTTCCTCTTCCAGGGCCCGCCCGATCCGGGCCACCTTTCCATTCCCGTCATCCAGCAGATCCAACTTGTTCAGGAGCACGACCTGGGGCTTCTCGGCCAGGGCGGGGCTGTAGGCCTCCAATTCATTGCGGATCCGGCGATAATCTTCCAGGACGCCTTCAGCCGTACGGCCCGCGGCGTCAAGGAGGTGAAAGAGCACGCCCGTTCGCTCGATATGCTTCAGGAACCGGAGTCCAAGCCCGCGGCCTTCGCTCGCACCCTCGATCAAACCAGGCACATCGGCAAGGGTGACGGAGTGGTCGTCGTCGAGATCGAGCACTCCAAGATTGGGGATCAGGGTCGTGAAGGGGTAGTCTCCGATTTTGGGACGCGCCATGGTCAAAGAGGCGAGCAGCGTGGACTTCCCCGCGTTGGGGAGCCCCACCAGGCCGATGTGGGCGAGCAGTTTGAGAGAAAGTCTTATCTTGAGTTCGACGCCGGGAATGCCCGGCTGGGCCATACGCGGGGTCCGGTTCGTAGCGGTGGCGAAATGGCGATTGCCTTTCCCGCCCTGACCACCCGGAAGCAGCAGATACCGCTCTCCGGCCCGCACGAGATCGACAATGAAGTCGCCTGTCACAGCATTTTCAACGATGGTCCCCAAAGGCACCGGAAGGATCAGATCTTCGCCGTTTCTGCCGGTGCATTGATTGCCCCCGCCCGGCGAGCCGCTCCCCGCCTTGAAGGATCTCCGGGACCGGTAATCCGACAGGCTGTGACAGGTTTTGTCGGCCGACAGGATGACATCGCCGCCGTCCCCGCCGTCGCCGCCGTCAGGGCCTCCTTTGGGGATGTACTTTTCCCGTCTGAAACTGACGCAACCCCCACCCCCATCTCCTGACCTGACCGTAATGACCACTTCGTCCAGAAAATCCATCTTCCATCTCTCAGGCGGGATGGGACGGGCGGTCCATCAGACCGTCGCGATGCTGACCTTCTTGCGGGTCTTGCCAAAACGCTCGTAAGCGACCACACCATCGACCAGGGCAAAAAGCGTGTAATCCCTCCCGAGGCCCACGTTTCTGCCCGGGTGGATCTTTGTCCCCTTCTGCCGGACCAGGATATTGCCCGCTTTCACCTGCTGACCACCGTACCGCTTGATGCCGAACCGCTGCCCGGCACTGTCGCGACCATTGCGCGAACTGCCGCCTGCTTTCTTATGCGCCATTTTATCCCTCTGTCTCGATCCTGTCCGGAAATGGACCTTTCAGCCAATCTCCGCGTCAACCTGCACGCCTGCCTGTGCGGCAACCACCGGGTCGCCTCAGCGCAAAAGCTCGATTCGCTTAAGATCGGCCAAAAACCCTCTGTTCCGGATTGGAAACTCGTTTGTACCGGTGAATCATTTCGGGATGCAACCCATCTCGAAAAAATCACCACCCCAATCACTCGATACTCTCTATACGGACCAGGCTGAAGGCCTGGCGATGCCCCCGAAGTTTGCGGATATTCTTGCGCCTTTTGTATTTGAAAACCAAGATCTTCTTGGCTTGACCCTGGCCCTTGATACGGCCGATCACCTTGGCGTTCTCGACGACAGGCTGCCCGAGGACGACCGCATCGCCATCAGCGCGCAAAAGAACGTCCTCGAAAACCACCGTGTCGCCCACCGCCCCAGGGAGCTTCTCGCATCTCAGCTCGTCACCCGCGGCTACCTTGTATTGTTTTCCACCCGTCTTAATGACTGCGTACATGACCCCTGCTCCTCAAGTATATTGCGTTTCCATCCGCAAACGGTCTCGACGGCCGGCCCCCAGGATCGATCCGCACCATTCCCTGTGCTCCCGAAGGCGTGCTGCCGTCCGGCTGAACCTCGGCCGTCCGGATCCCAGGCAAATTCCCCCTTTTACTGACCGCCATCCGCCGGCCCTGAAAGAGATCTTTGCATGGAAACTGGTGAATTTGGAATGATAGCTTCCTCTTGGCGACAAGTCAAGGGCAAAAACTGAACTGAGGAGGCTCCCAAGTTCCTCGATTTGACATCGGTCGACACACCCACTTATAATAGTCTAAGACGATCCGGCAATAGTGTTTTTGCCCCTCTCGGCATCAAGCTGCACTTTTTCTTGTGCGGCGCGGGCTCCGTTGCCCGCAGAAAGGAGAACGAGCCATGGAATCCTGTCGAGCGTTGACGCATGAAATGCTCCCCAACCGCATGAGCCTCGATCTCGAGGACAGCCCCCGCGACTTGAAGACAGCGAGGCTCCTCGCCGACCAAAAGGCACAGGAGGTGCTTTCCGAGCCGATGCTCCTTGCCTGGTATGAGCGGGATACCGGCCGCTTTTCTCCTCAGGTGGAATGCTGCGGCGAAGATAAGCCGTCCTGGGTGATCTACGCTGAATCCCGCGGCGCCGATCTGAGCGTCGACATCAATCGCCGGGCCTTTGTCTTCATTTATCACGACGCGGGGAAGGCCCTCTGAACATCCGTTCTCAATTTCGTAGAGGCAACGCGATGGATTCCGACTCTATTGTGATTCGATGTCCGAAATGCGGAACGAAGAACCGTGTTCCCGCCGCCAAGCTGGACCTGAATCCCGTGTGCGGAAAGTGCCGCAGCCGGCTGTCCGAGGCGCTGCAGTCCAGTCATCGACCCCTTGCCGTAACGGATCGATCGTTCGAGGCTGACGTCCTCGGATATTCTCTGCCAGTCCTTCTCGATTGCTGGGCACCCTGGTGCGGGCCCTGCCGGACGATTGCGCCGATCCTGGAGGCCCTTGCCCGGGAATACGCCGGGAAGATCAGAATCGCCAAACTCAACGTAGACGAGAACCCCATGACGTCGTCCCGGTTCGGCATCAGGAGCATCCCGACACTGCTTCTTTTCCGCAGCGGCCAGGTCGTCGATCAGATGGTCGGGGCTCTGCCCAAGGCTGAACTGGAGGCGCGCATCCGGCCCTTTCTGCCATAGCCGTCCCACAGCAGGTTCACACAGCCGGTCAAAGGAGCCGGGTATCCCATGCGCGCATTTCCGTTCCTGAAAACGATCCAGTACTATCGTGACAACCTCTGGCGTATCAGGGAGACAGACCTGACGAGAACACGCGCCCTGCTGCTGAGGCTGGTACGCATGGTCGTACTGTCGGCGGACGGTTTTCTCAAGGACGGCTGCCAGCTGCGAGCATCCGCCCTGACCTTTTATTCCCTGCTCAGCATCGTACCGATCCTGGCGGTGGTCTTCGGCATCGCCAAGGGCTTCGGCTTCGAGGCTGCCTTGCGCAACCAGCTCATGCAGCACCTCGAAGGCCAGGAGGATGTCCTCGAGCGCGCGATCAACTTCTCCCACGCACTGATCGAGACGACCCAAGGGGGGCTCATCGCCGGCATAGGCCTGCTCTTCCTCTTCTGGGCCATCATCAAGATGATTTCGAACATCGAGGCCGCCTTCAACACCATCTGGAGCCTGCCCTCGGGGCGGTCTTTCGGACGCAAGGTGAGCGATTACCTTTCTTTGATGCTCATCTGCCCTCTACTCTTCGTCATCGCCAGCGCACTGACGGTCTTCATCGAAAGCCAGATCCGAATACTCGCCGAACATATCACCCTCCTCGGTCCTGTAAGCCCCTTCATCTTCAAAACGCTTCGCCTGTTGCCGTTCGTCGTCATCTGGTTCCTTTTCGCTTTCCTGTACGCTTTCCTCCCGAACACCCGCGTCAAAACGGGCTCCGCGGCTTTCGGCGGATTCCTCGGGGCGGCCTTCTATCAGATCTTTCAATGGATCTACATCACCTTTCAGATCAACGTAGCCAAATACAATGCCATTTACGGCAGTTTCGCCGCCCTTCCCCTCTTCTTGTTCTGGCTGCAGATCAGCTGGATACTGGTTCTCCTGGGCGCCGAAATCGCCTATGCCCATCAGCATGTCAAGAACTCCGAATTCGGTCCGGACTGCCGCCGAATGCCCATTGCCTTCCGCAAACTCCTGGCCCTGGCGATTATGCACACCCTGGTCAAACACTTCCCGACACATGACAAGCGTTGGAACATGCAGCGGATCGCCCTGAAACTCGAAACCCCGATGCGCTGTGTCCAAGAGGTGCTCGGTGACCTGCTCGAGGCCGACCTGATTGCGGAGCGCTTCGGAGATCAGAAAAGCGCGCCCACTTATCTGCCCGCCCGGGATCCGGAAATTCTGACGGTAAGCTATGTCCTCAACCGACTGGAAGACAACGGAGCCAGGGATCTTCCAGTGTCCGAATCCCCGGATACGCTGCGAATCCGGTCCATCCTGAAAAGCTTTCGGGATCTCGTCGAAAAATCCGATGCGGATGTCCTGCTGAAACACCTCTAGGCTGCACCCGGAACGGAAATTTACTTTTGACCCGCTGACCGAAAACCGTGTAGTCTTATGAAAAAGGCCTTTTGCCTGAGTCGCTCCGGATCGGAGCAGAAAATATTTCATCCGCCCGAAGAATTGTGTTATGTAATGCTTGTGAAAAATTAGTCCATATGGATGCGCGGTTCTTCCTGTGCCGCCAAGAAGAGGCCCCCGGCCGGCTTTGCGCGCCGGCGGCAGCGGAGGCGGCCGGTCCCGGCCGCCTCCAAAAGCGACGGACCGAAAGAGGAGGCAAAGGCTCCCTCCCCGTATCATTAACATGGTCTTTCGACCTCTCGGACCGTATTGGTTTGAATGCCTACACCCTCACTCAAAGCGGATCCACCATGCGCACGAAAAGACGGATTGAGACGTATCATCAAATGCTCACCATTCTGAGCGGCGACTTGGACCTGACCCAGCGCGACATCGCCAAACAAATGGGGATCAGTCTTGGTAAAACCAACGCCTGCCTATCCGAACTGATCCAAAAAAAACTGGTCAAGGTCAATCCGTTGCGTATTCCGCGGAACCTTTACCGTCAGGAAGACCTAGCCACCAAAGGCTTCCTCAAGATTGACCGCGCCGAGGCGTCTCAGACCAAGACCAACTACCTTTACGTCCTCACTCCCGAGGGGCTGGAAGAGAAATATCGGATGGCCCAGCATCTCTATGAACAGAAATGCAGTGAACTCGAGAGGCTCAAGCAGCAGATCACCGATCTGAAGAATGAGATCGAGCTGGAGGCGCCCCGGCGTACCGAAATGGCGACGTAACCCCCGCGTTGTTTCGGCGCCGCTTTCAGCGTCCGGAAATGGTCTTTTTGGTCATCTCTGCGTCAGTCTGCGCGCTTGCCTGTGCAGCGTGCCATCCGTACGTTTTCGCGCAACCGGTTGCTTTTAACGACTTTGACAAACCGGGACCCGCCGCGAAGCGGTGGGTCCCGGCACACGAAGCGAGCAAGGAAAAAACCTCATTTCCCGCCTGGAAACCGTTTCGTGTCCAAAGCTGCATTTCCGGATGGAAGCAAGGCAATCTGACAGGATTTTGAGTTGCGTGAAGCAGGCGCAATTTTCTTGACAAGCTATTTCATATTGAAATATTACATTCAATAAGCAATGTCCATCCGGAAATAAAGCGTTTAGAACGAGTTAGTTTCCAGGCCGGAAATCAACAAGAGAGGTTTCGAGTATGGCTCGAACAACACTCTTCAGCCTATTCGTCGCTTTGACGTCGGTCTTCTCGGCATGTGTCGGCGAGGCGGGCGCCGAGGCCCCTGCACACGACCCCATGCCGGCGGAAAAAGCCATCGTTCTTGCGGTGGAATTCTGCTCCCATGCAGCCTGCGCCTATGTTGCCGAGGAGAAAGGATGGTACGGAGAGGCTGAGGTCCCTATTGAATCCTTTGACAGTTACGTAACCGGGATGGCGCTTTCAGCGGCCCTGACACGCGGAGAAATCGATGCCGCTTACATCTGCCTGATCCCTGCGATTTGCGCCTTCGCCAACGCGAAGGTCCCCTTGAAGATCGTCGCAGGCACCCACCGATACGGCTACGCCGTGTCCTGCAACCCCGAACGGATAACATCACCCGCCGACCTTCAGAAGCCCGGGATCCGGATCGGCTGCGCCCGGGAGGGCAGCCCGACCGATGCCCTCCTCCAAAAGGCGGTCGACGTCTATCGGCTGAATCAGCAGAAGGTGGCGGAGAACATTCGGCGGATGAGCCCGCCCAAGCAGCTTCTGGCCCTCAGGATGGGGCACCTCGATGCCGCGGTGATGCCCGAACAGTACCCCAGCATGGCTGAATCGGCGGGGTTTCCGATTCTTTTGACGGCCCAGGACCTTTGGCCGGACATGCAAGGGAGCGTCCTGATCGTGACAGAGCGGTTCCTCGAGCGCAATCCCCGATCGGTGCTACGCCTCGTAGAAGTAACGGAGCGGTCCACAGAGTGGATCAACCGGAACCCGGAGGCCGCCGCCCAAATCCTCGCCAAGGCCCTGCGCATCACAGGCAACCGGATCTTCCCGGTCAAGGAGATCGAACAAAACCCCGTCCTGGATGCAACCCCTCAGGCCCTGCAGCGGTCTCTGACCGAGCGCCTCGTCTGCACCACCCGCATCGATCCTGAGCAGGTTCAGAAAACCATCGATTACCTGGCCAATCTCGGATATATCCGGCAGCGCTTCGAGGCGGATCAGATTCTGGCGATCGACCGTTGAACAAGAGGCGCCGGATGCAACGCATCACCTTTCATTGGTCCTTCCTGCCGGTCCTTGTCTTCCTCGGCCTCTGGGAACTCTCCGCCCGCCTCTTTATCGAGAATCCCGCGCTTCTACCGCCTTTTTCAACGGTGATCAGCGAAGGCTGGAGACTTCTTGAAAGCGGGGTCCTGCCCCGGCACTTCCTCCGCAGCCTCTTCCGGGTGATTATCGGGTTCGTGACTGGCTCTGCGGCAGGTTTGTTCATGGGAATCCTGATGGGTTGGAAGGCGGCTGCGCACCGCACGCTGCACCCCGTCATGAGCCTGATCTATCCCATACCGGCGCTCGGGTGGCTGCCTGTTTTCATGCTCTGGTTCGGGATCGGGGAGATACTTCCCATCGCCATCATCTTCATGTGTTCTTTCTTCCCCATGGTTTACAATACCCAAACAGGGATCCGCTCCGTCGACAGGGATCTCATCAGAGCCGCCAGGACCCTCGGAGCGTCGGACCTCAAGGTCCTTACGACCATCCTCATCCCCCTGGCGCTCCCGAACATCTTCACCGGTCTTCGCCTGGAGTCCGGCATGGCCTGGCGCGTGATCATCGCTGCCGAGATGGTGGCTATTCCGACTGGAATCGGAGCGCTGCTGATGAGGGCCGAAAGCCTTGTCCGCCTGGACATCGTCATTGTCTGCCTGATGGTCCTTTCCCTGATGTGTTTTTGTTTCGAACGGATCTTCCTGTTTCTCGAAAGAAAGGCCACCGGAAGATGGTCCTGAGGCGTATTTCATCCGGAAAGGATCTTTATCGCCCTGCCGGCCTCCTGCGTGTCCGCCGACAGAAGTTCCAATCCAGAGATTCCCGGGCTGAACACCAGGACTTTGGAGGACTCGATGCCTGGGCCGGTCCCGGTGCTGCAGGAGCCGGAGAAAGGAGCCGTTTTGCCGCGAATCGAACTGCGATCCGTGAATAATTTTGTTCTGAAAGACGTTTCGTTCACCATCGACGACGGCGAATTCATGATCCTCCTGGGAAGAAACGGTGCCGGAAAGAGTACGCTTCTCAATGTCATCGCCGGTCTGATCGATTACGAAGGCACGGTTTTGTTCGACGGGAAAGCGGTCGACACCCTTCACCCCGAAAAGCGGAACATCGGGTATCTTTTTCAGGAACTGGCGCTCTTCCCCCATATGGATGTAAAATCCAACATCGCTTACGGCCTGAGGATGCGCGGAACCTGCAAGAGAAACAACCTCCTCGAAAAGGTGCACCTCCTCCTTCAGATGGTCCATATCGCTCATCTTGCCGATCGATACCCCCGCGACCTGAGCGGCGGTGAAAGGCAAAGAGTCGCTCTGGCCAGGGCGGTCGCGACCCGTCCGGATATTCTCCTCATGGATGAACCCCTCGCCAGCATGGATCTGAGATCTGCCAAATACATGCGGACGGATTTCAAGCGCCTGCAGCGTGAACTCGGCTGCACTACGCTCTTCGTGACCCACAACCTGACTGAAGCCGCGGAGATGGCCGACCGCATCGCCTTGATCGACAACGGCCGCCTGCTGCAGACGGGCACTCCCGAAGAGATCTTTTTCGCACCTGCCGACGACCGCGTCCGCCGGTTCATCGGAGAGCCAAACATCCTCGAGTGCCAGTCGAGCCGCATCGTCGAGAACGGGCTCGCCATAGCCTACTGTGGCGAACTGCCGGTTTTCGTCCCCTATGAAGGGGGCCCGATCCGCAAGATCGTCATCCTGCCGGAGCATATCTATGTGTCTATCGAAGCACCAGCCGGTCCTCACATCAACCGGTTCCAGGGCGAGGTTCGAAACCTGCGGCGCGATGGTTCCACCGTGAGACTGGCTCTGGATGTCCGCGGCCAGACCATCCTTGCCGAGCTGCCGCTCAACGTATGCGAAATGCTCCGTCTAGCCCGGGGCTCGGTGGTCCACATGATCTTGAAGCTGCGGTGGATTCAGACCCTGAGCGATTAGACACCCGGCTGTGCGACCCGTTTTTTACCGGCCGTTTCATCCCCCGGGAAACCGCACCTTGAGGTTCGGTACAAGGTTTTACAAAGGCGGTTCCCCAGGCCAGCCCCGTAAAATAGAAACTCCCGGTGAGCCGCGCTCAATCGGGTGGGCGCAAAAGATCACCCGCGATTCAGAAAAAAAGACCTGCCGGCCACCCCAAGCAGACCACGCACCGCCAGCCTGAAGTTTCATCGGCTATTTTTTCCGAAACCGCTTGCACTTTGCTTTCGGAGTATTTATTATGAAATAAATTGCAACAATATTAATTCCGTTACGGTAATTGAGCCGAAGCCTTAAGGCGGGCTCAAACATGCAGGAATTGTCTTCAGGAAGATCGGAGTCTCAGCGCCCGCCATTCCGTGGCCGCGTTTCTATCCTTCCCTAAAACGGATTCCGAAGCACCCCGGATGATCTGCAAACCAGGCAGATTCGAGGGGGGGTTGTGTCAGCAAGAAGAAGAAGACCGCTTCACCGATCGTTACGCCCAGGAAGCATTCTTCGCCCGACCTGACCGGTCAACCTGCCTTTGACACAGGTTTATTGAAGGGCTCTATGCGCATCGCCGGGAAGATCCTGTGGATCGCCTCCGGCAGGGGTTATCGCATACGATTGATTCGAACGATTCAGCATTCAAAGGAGTATAATCTCAACGTGAAAAAGATCTACGTAGGAAACCTGCCGTTCAGCGCATCGGAAGAAAAGGTACACAAAGTCTTCTCCCAATTCGGGGAGGTGCATTCCGTAAAGCTTCTGACCGATCCGGTGACAGGTAGGATCCGAGGGTTCGGTTTCGTGGAAATGGAATCCGATGCAGCAGATGCGGCTATAAAAGCCCTTGACGGGGCGCCTTTCGAATACCGGAAGCTACGCGTTCACGAAGCGTTCGAACGCGTCCGGACCGTCGAGCGGTCCACCCCCGGGAGAACCTCCGGCGGAAATTTTCACAGCCACATCGGCCGCCGGGAACCCGTGTTGACCGTCGGCGGACAGCGCAGCAGCCGCGACAAACGCTACAGCCAAGCGGCTTTACGCAGGGGCTAGCCTCCCCTTCTGTTCCTAATCTCAGCCAATCCCTAAGCTATCGTGAAAGCAGTTGAACGGTCGATGCAACGTATGGGACGCCCGGCGGGTCCAGGCCTCTCATCTCGGACCTTCATCTTGCTGCGTCCGCCTCAGACCCTGTCCGTCCCGTCATATGACGGGGCCGGGCGCATTCCGGGAGATGCAGATCCCGGCAACCGATTCACGAGCATTCAGCCGGTCGGTTATCCTGCAACCAGATTCGGACCCTGCGTCATTCAGGGAGAGGTAGCGGTTTTGTCGGCTTACCAGGAGAAAGGTCATCATGACAAGATCCAGGATCATCGGCACAGGATCTTTTGTTCCACAGCGCATCCTGTCCAACAATGAACTCGAACGGATCGTCGAAACAAACGACGAATGGATCACCCGGCGGACAGGTATCAAGGAAAGGCGTATCGCGTCGAAAGGCAAGCGCGAATCAACGACCGATCTGGCAACCCAAGCGGCGGAAAACGCCCTTCGAATGGCAGGCGTCAACGCCGAAGACCTCGATATGATCGTGGTCGGTACCGTCACGCCTGACCGGCAGTTTCCTTCCACCGGCTGCATGCTCCAAACCGCTATCGGAGCGTCGCAGGCCGCCGCTTTCGATGTTTCGGCCGGATGCTCGGGTTTTCTTTACGGCCTGACCATGGCCGACAACGCCATCAGGGCGGGGACATCCCGATGTGCACTCGTCGTGGGTGCCGAACGGCTGTCGACCATCGTCAACTGGCAGGACCGCAGCACCTGTGTCCTGCTTGGGGACGGCGCCGGCGCGGTGGTCATGGCAGGCTCTACGAATGGGAGCGGGGTCCTTTCAACCCATCTTCGATCGGATGGCGCCTTCTGGGACCTGCTCTACGCCAGTTACGAAAGCTGCTATCTCCCAGAAAGTCTCGCCTGCATCGATCTCAAGCCGTTCCAGCTCAAAATGGAGGGCAATCGGCTGTTCAAACGCGCGGTGAATTGTCTGTCTACCATAGCCGAAAAGGCGCTGGCCGAAAACGGCCTGGCAAGCAGCGATATCCATCTCATGATTCCCCACCAGGCCAACATACGCATCATCCTGTCCATGGCGCAAACTATCGGAATCCCTATGGAAAAAGTTTACACCAATCTGGACCGCTATGGAAACACATCCTCCGCTTCGATCCCGATCGCTCTGGATGAGGCCAACCGCGCCGGGCTGATCAAAGACGGCGACATGTTGCTGCTCGTCAGTTTCGGAGCGGGATTGACGTGGGGGGCCTCCATCATCAAGTGGGGGAGCCACAATCATAACGAACACGGCCGGCCGCTCCTCCAAAGCGGAACGGACCTGGAGATCTGACCTATACCGTTTCGAAAGCGTAAAACCGGCGGTCCTGGAACGTACCTCCTTCGGAAGAATGACCAGACGTCGGCAGGCGGCCTCCCCGCGGCCGACGTGATCTGAAATGAGGGGTCCCAGGAAAGCAACGCCGGCTCCACGTCCGGAGGCGCATCAATCCCCCATGGCCGCCAAATAATCATCCAGCATGGTCTCCAACCGCAGTTTATGCTTAGCCTCCTCCTGGGCCAGCATCTCGAAGAGCTTACGGTGTTCATCCTCAGCGGTCCGCGCGGCGAAATCCCGGTAAAAGGCCTGGGCCTTTTCCTCCCGTTTCATGGCAAGGCGCAGGATATCGGCATAGGCCATGTCCGGAGAATATTGGAGATCCACGAGGTAATCACTGCGCTTCAGATCAGGGATCTTTCTGATGGAATACTTGGCCACCTGCTCACGGCTGAAATTTTCGAGCATTCTCTGGTGACGGCGTTCTTCATCGGCAAATTCATGAAAAAGCGCCTTCGTGCCCTGGGCCGATTCACGCCGGCTCAGATCCTCATAGAACTGAACCGCCTCCTTTTCCTTGTCGATAGCATAGGTCATGATTTCATCAAAGTTATCGAATGGCATTCAACTCCCCCTTTCACTTCGTCGCAAAATGTTCGGCCGTATCCCTTCCTCGAGGGTTGCCCCGCCAACGCACGGACCCCAAGACCGGGCGTCCATCATAACAGCATGGTTTCATTACGGTTCAATCTATGGGAAAACCCCTTGAGTGTCAACAACGTCTGTGTGAAAATGAACATCAGGCTTCTCTCTGAAAAGCCGGTTATATTCCAGAGCGGGACGAGTTTGATCCCGGCGGGGGAAAAGATGCCTTTCTTCCCCCTCGGGGAACGACAAGCCGGGCAAAAGGTTTGCTCGTGCCTGGGAAGAGTTTTGATCCATCGGCGAATTCGGTGAAGAAGAACCCGCTCGTAAGGAGCGGATTCCTGGCCGAACCCGGCAGGCATCATCGAATGAGCGGCAATTCCCAGAATCAGGGCAGCTTTTAGAAATTAAATTTTTATGGAATTTTAGACGAATATCTATATATTTAATATCTTGTGCTGCTCCGGGAACCGATGGTCCGGCACGAGCCGGCGACCATCCGGAAATAAGGCTTTGAAAACGAAATAGTTTCCAGGCCGGGAATGAGGATTTTCGGCCAATATCAAGGAAATCAGTTGGTTGCGAGGAGGCAGCCTGGTGATCGCCGCACAAGCAAACGGGCAGATTGACGCCGAGATTGGCCAAAAAGACCATTTCCGGTCCACCCCTCCCCGAGAGCCGGAGGTTGTTCACCGACCGAGCCTGCCCGGTTTTAAGGCCTCGGAGGGGGGTGTATTGGCCGGCATCAACCGAAGCCGGCGCCTCAAAGAGGCAAACCGGCCCAGCATCCAGGCGGCATGTGGACAAGCGCTGAAAAGCGGGCAACGTATCCTCTTCAAGCAAAAACCCGATCACTTGGTCAAGTTTCGTATGGAGGTCCGATTTCATTGAATCCTTTTTACAAAAACCTTGCACTGTGGCTCGTCATCACCCTGATGATGGTTATGCTTTTTCAGATCTTCAAAACTCCCGGCGGCAGCAGCGCAAGCATCGGTTACAGCGATTTTCTGGAAATGGTCGAGAAAGGCCATGTCGACCGGGTAACCATTCAAGGCGACAACATCTCCGGATCTTCCGTTCAGGGGCCCTTCAAGACCTATGCACCGCGCGATCCTGAACTGATCCAACTGCTGACCTCGAAAAGCGTGAAGATCACGGCTAAACCCGAGGAGGATTCCTCCTGGTTTCAAGTGTTCCTCTCCTGGGTCCCCATGCTGCTGTTGATCGGAGTCTGGATCTTCTTCATGCGTCAGATGCAGGTAGGCGGAGGCAAGGCTCTTTCTTTCGGCAAGAGCCGGGCGCGACTGATGAGCGACTCACAGGAAAAGGTCACCTTCGAGGACGTTGCAGGAATCGATGAGGCCAAGGACGAACTCGAAGAAATCGTGGAATTTCTCCGCGACCCCAAAAAGTTTACGCGTCTCGGTGGCCGAATCCCCAAAGGGGTCCTGCTAGTAGGATCCCCGGGAACAGGAAAAACCCTTCTCGCCCGTGCTATTGCTGGAGAGGCTGGCGTCCCCTTTTTCAGCATCAGCGGGTCCGATTTCGTGGAGATGTTTGTTGGTGTCGGCGCCTCGCGTGTACGTGATCTTTTCGTGCAGGGAAAAAAGCATGCCCCTTGCATCATCTTCATCGATGAAATCGACGCCGTTGGCCGGCACAGGGGAGCGGGGCTCGGGGGCGGGCACGACGAGCGGGAACAAACGTTGAATCAGCTTCTGGTCGAGATGGACGGCTTCGAATCCAACGAGGGAGTGATCCTCATTTCGGCCACCAACCGCCCCGATGTCCTGGATCCGGCCCTATTGCGACCCGGGCGCTTCGACCGCCAGGTCATCGTCCCGGTGCCGGATCTCAAAGGCCGGGAAGGAATCCTCAAGGTGCACCTCAAGAAGAAGCTCGTGGCGGATAATCTCGACGTCCGTACTCTCGCGCGCGGCACCCCGGGCTTTACCGGCGCAGACCTCGAGAACATGGTCAACGAGGCCGCCCTCATGGCCGCCCGGCGTGGAAAAGAGCGCGTCGAAATGTCCGATTTCGAAGACGCCAAGGATAAAGTCCTGATGGGAACCGAACGCAAGAGCATGATCATCAGTGAAACCGAAAAACGGATCACGGCCTATCACGAGGCCGGACATGCGCTGGTCGCCCGGCTGATTCCGGATACGGATCCCATCCACAAGGTCACCATCATCCCGAGAGGCCGCGCCCTGGGCCTGACGCAACAGCTGCCCATAGACGAGCGGCATACCTATGCAAAAGACTACCTTCTGAACACCCTTTCCATCCTGATGGGCGGACGCGCGGCAGAGGAGATCGTCCTCGAGATGCAGACCACCGGCGCGGGAAACGATATCGAACGGGCCTCGGACATCGCGCGCAAGATGGTCTGTGATTACGGCATGAGCGAAGAACTCGGGCCCCTGACCTACGGCAAGAAGGACGAGCAGATCTTTCTCGGGCGGGAAATCACGCAGCACCGTGACTACAGCGAGTTTACCGCCCAGCGGATCGATAAGGAAGTCAGCCGCATCATCAATGAGGCCTACGGGAGGACTGCCAACCTCCTCAAAACGAATCTCGAATCACTGCACAAAATCGCCCAGGCCCTCCTCGAAAGAGAGACTCTGGACGTTCGGGCCATCGACGAACTGCTGGGGATCGCCCCCGATGAGCCCGGAGAAAGCGACAAAGAACCCATTTCATCGGAGATCCCGGCGCAATGACCATCTGGAGGATGAACTGGCCGAACCACACCCTGGAACTCGGAAGACGGACGCTGGTCATGGGGGTCCTGAACGTCACCCCGGATTCGTTTTCCGATGGGGGCAGGCATTTCACATTTGAAGAGGCGGTCGCCGGCGCCTGGAGGATGGTCGAAGAAGGGGCCGACATCATCGATATCGGTGGAGAATCGACCCGGCCTTTCGCCCCGGAGCTCGACGCCGCGACCGAAAAGGCACGGATCGTACCCGTCATCGAAGCGCTGGCGAAGAAGATCCCGGTGCCGATCAGCATCGACACCTACAAGGCCGAGGTGGCCCAAGCGGCGCTGGACGCCGGCGCATCGATCATCAACGACATCAGCGCCCTTCGCTTCGACCCCGAGATGGCCCCGCTGGCCGCGTTCCGCGGTGTGCCGGTCGTGCTCATGCACATGCAGGGCACTCCCCGGAACATGCAGGAAAACCCCTATTATGTTGATCTATTCGGCGAAATCACCCTGTTTCTTCAGGATGCGGTTGAGCGGGCCCTGCAGGCAGGTATTCGGGAAGATCTGATCATCCTGGATCCGGGGATCGGGTTCGGCAAAACCTTTACGCACAACCTCCAACTCATCCAGCAGTTCTCGCGCTTCGCCCCGCTGGGAAAACCGATCCTGGCCGGGCCGTCCAACAAGGCCTTTATCGGACATATCCTGAAGAAGACGGTCCAAGAGCGGGACACCGGAACGATGGCCGCGGTGACGGCCTGCGTACTGAACGGAGCAGCTATCGTCCGGGTGCATAACGTGCGCCCGGCCGCAGAAACCGTTGCGGTGGCGGATGCCATCAAGAGAGGATCCATCGATCAGAATGCGGAATCATGACTTGCTGCTTCTGTGCATCGACGTCGGCAACACCCATACCGGCCTCGCCCTCAGCGACGGGGAGCGGATCCTCGAACACTGGAGAATCCGGACCCAGACAGACATCACCACCGACGAGGCGGCGGTGCTTTTCAACGGGCTTTTCCAGCTCAGAAACCGCCGCATGGCAGACATCACCCATGCCATCGTGACCTCCGTCGTCCCCCACGTCAACCGGGCCTTGAGTGCTCTGTTCGAGCAGTACCTCGAAGTCGACGGGTTGTTCGTGGACCATGAAACGGATACGGGCATGCCGGTCCGCTACAAAAACCCCGCCGAAGTGGGCGCCGACAGGATCGTCAACGCAGTAGGGGCCTACGATAAATTCCGATGCGCCTGCATCGTCGTCGACCTGGGAACGGCAACCACCTTCGATTGCGTTTCCTCCGAGGGAGCCTATCTCGGCGGAGCCATCGCCCCCGGATTGATGATTTCCATGCAAGCCCTCGTCAGCCGTGGATCCCGGCTTCCCAAACTCGAGCGGATTTCCAAGCCCCCGGCCGCGATCGCCTGCAGCACCCTGGACAGCATGAACTCCGGCCTCCTATATGGATACGCCGGGCTCGTTGACGGGGTCCTCACCAGAATGAAGCAGGAAATGGGCGGCAGGCCGATGGTCGTCGCCACCGGCGGGATCGCCCCGGTCCTCCAGGATGTATCCGAGCATTTCGACGTCATCGAACCATTGCTGACATTCGAGGGGCTGGAGGCCATTTTCAGGCGCAGACTTTCCTTTTCGGGCAGGGTTGAACTCGCCTGAACCGGCTGAAACCGCTCCTTGCTCAAGCCTTGAGAAGCCTGCCGCTTCAATGGAAGCGGAGGAGGTTGTTTTTTTGCCTGTGCCGGCAGCGTGCGATCATTCGGCCAATGACTCGGAGTATCCAATAGATACCGATGAAGATGGATCAGGAATCGAGAATGTGCACCCACTCGGGGGATCGACCCGCCGCTGTCCGTCAAAAGACCGTTGCGGCCCTTCGCCCCGGCGACATGATCGGAATCATCTCGCCGGCCGGCCCCCTCGAGCGGGGAGATCTAGAGGCCGGGATTGCACATCTGCGGGCCGAAGGCTTCCAAATCCGCGAAGGCCGCGCCCTTTTTGCGCGGAAGGGTTACCTTGCGGGGTCTGATGCGGCCAGGCTCGAAGACCTTCATGCCATGTTCAAGGACCGCAACATCAAGGCCGTTTTTTGTTCGCGCGGTGGTTACGGCAGTCTTCGCCTGCTCGAGAGGATCGACTGGCCTCTGCTGACCGCCAATCCGAAGATCTGCATGGGGTTCAGTGATCTGACAGCGCTCCTCCTTGCGATTTGGCGGAAGGCGCGTTTCATCACCTTCCACGGCCCCGTCGTCAGGCAAATGGGAGCGTTGGACCGGCAGGACATGGCCGAAGCACTCGCGGTGCTCAAGGGGGCGCCTCCCCGACCGATCCGCCTCCCCCGAGAGGGCGTCCTGCGGCCGGGAAGAGCGAAAGGCCCTCTGATCGGCGGGAACCTTACCCTTATTTCACATTTGGCAGGGACCCCCTATTTTCCCGATCTTTCGGGCGCCGTCCTCTTTCTGGAAGACCATGGTGAACAACCCTACCGGGTCGACAGAATGCTGCGCCACCTGGCTTTGTCCGGCGCTTTGCAGGGAGTCTCCGGCCTGATCGGGGGAGACTTCATTCAGTGCGGCACCCTCAGGACCATCGCCGCCCTTTTTCTAGAGCTGGCGGACGAACTTGATGTGCCCTGCACCATGGGGCTTCCTTCGGGCCACGGTGAGCGGAATGTCCTGCTGCCGATCGGCGCCGAGGTCGAATTGGACACACTCGCGGGCATCCTCGAAATCATGGAGGCGCCTGCCGACACGGTGAAAGACCGCCTTGGCGGCCGCGACAAAAAGCACCCCTGATCTGAGCGGCAGGCATCCCTGTGGGCTCTGATCGAGCCTGCATAAGATAAGCATCGTTTGCCGGGTTTTCGGCTGCCGAACCGGCGTAAGGCCTCCGCCTCGCCTGAGACCAGAAGCGGCCGGCCGCCACAAACCGACCTGAAGACGGAAAATGTAGAGCACCGAAGCATGCAGAACGAGTCGACCCATCCAATCCATCCCCTTCAAGCTGCCATTCAATCCGGCAAGAACCCTACCCGGCTGACGGGGCTTGGCGGCGCAGCCATGAGTTATCTCTTCGCACTCCTCGTGCAACGGCTCGACCGCCCCTGTCTGGCCGTTCTGCCCAATAAGAAGCAGGCTGAACAGTTTTTTCAGGAACTGCAGTTTTTCCTGGCTGAACAGGACAACCATCGCACCGGCGAACGGCGCAGCCTTTATCTTCTTCCCCCTTACGACATCTCACCGCTCTCGGGCTTGAGCCCCCACCGGGAGATCGTCAATCTGAGGATCGAAGCCCTTTACGCCCTGACCTCCGCAGACAACCCCGTCGTCATCACCTCGCAAGAGGTCCTCCTGTACAGGCTGGTCCCGAAGGGCCGTCTGATTCAGGCGCTCGAATACCTTGCGGCCGGTGAAGAAATCGACCGCGAGCAACTCCTCCGGCACCTTGAGATCTGCGGCTACCAGCGCGTTTCCCTGGTGGAAGAACGCGGGGATTACGCCGTCCGCGGTGGAGTCCTGGACATCTTCCCACCCTCGAGCCCGCTGCCGATCAGGCTCGAGTTCTGGGGGGACCATCTCGAATCCATCCGCCTCTTCGAACCGCTCAGCCAGCGTTCAGAAGGGGCGTTCGACGAGTGGGTCCTTCTGCCCAACACCGAAATTATCATGGACGAAGCCGCTGTTCAACGGGCGCGTTCCATGGGCCGTCTTCCACCCCCAGGGGCCGACGGATCCCATTTCCCGGGGCAGGAGGCCTGGCTGAACCATTTTTACCCCCGGCTCGACTCCCTCTTCGACTATCTGCCCGCAGACACCCTCATTGCCCACTTCGACCCCCAGCGCTTGCAAGGCGGCCTGAAGCGGATGACGGAGCGATTCCAACTCGACCTTGAGCGATTCCGCGAAGAGTCGGTGGACAAAGGGCTGCCCTTCCCCGAAACCGAAGGCCTCATCCATGGCGGGGATGCCATCCTCTCCGCCCTGAACCGCTTCCAGCGGCTCGAAGTGAACGAGCTCGATCTGCAGACGCCCGGGACATCTACGCAAACGGACGGGGTGCATTTCCAGGTTGAGGGCCCGTTCGGGCTCGACACCGACCCCGATGTCCAACTAGCCGGGCAGGGAAGGGGGTCTCTCGCCCCGCTCGCCAACAAAATCGCCCTCTGGCTTTCCCGCGGCGGCCGGGTGATCATCGTCAGCCGCACGGCAAAACAGGCCAACCGGCTGGTGGAGATCCTCTCGAACTACGACGTGAACGTCCTGGACACCGTGGATTCCTGGGGGGGGCTTCCTGAGAGTCCTGGGCTCCGGATCTGCCTGGGACGGCTTGGGCGGGGTTTCCTCTGGCCCGCAGAGAACCTGTATATCATCAGTGAAGACGAAATCTTCGGTCAAAAGCGGGGGCGAAGCAAAAACAGAGAGAAGGCGCGGGAAAACGCGCTGTCATGGTCGACGTTCAGCCAACTCAAGCAGGGCGACCTCGTGGTCCACGAGGAGCACGGCATCGGACGGTACGGCGGACTTCTCAAGATGGAGATCCAGAACAGGGTCAATGACTTCATTCTGATCGAATACGCCAATGCCGACAAGCTTTACATCCCGGCGGACCGGGTCAGCAGTCTACAGACCTATGTGGGCGCCGATGACGTCGCTCCGAGATTGGATCAATTGGGCGGGCGCTCATGGAACATCGCCAAGGAGAAGGCGCGTAAATCCGTCAAGCGCATCGCGAAGCAGCTCGTACAGTTATACGCCCTGCGCCGATACCGCTCGGGTTATGCCTTTTCGAATCCCGATCACTATTACCGCGAATTCGAGGCGACATTCGAGCACGAGGAAACCCCCGACCAGATCAAGGCCATCGACGATGTCCTGGACGATATGATCTCCGAACGTCCTATGGATCGGCTCATCTGCGGCGATGTGGGATTCGGAAAGACCGAAGTCGCCCTGAGGGCCGCCTTCAAGGCCGTGGCCGACGGCAAACAGGTCGCCCTGCTCGTCCCCACGACGGTCCTCGCCGAACAGCACTACCAGACCTTCACCAAGCGGCTGTCGCCCTACGGGATCGGGGTCGGTCTCATCAGCCGCTTCAAACCTCCGTCCGAACAAAGGGAGGTTTTGGCCAAGGTGCGCTCGGGTAAGCTTCACGTCCTGATCGGCACCCACCGGCTGCTCCAGAAGGATGTCTCTTTCATGGATCTCGGGCTGCT